>CANQWV010000026.1 GCA_947627645.1 uncultured Lachnospiraceae bacterium
GATTGATCGACATTACCTTGACGTCATTCTTCGTCAGCACCGGGTACATCCCCTGATCATCCGCCATCGCAGGCCCCTTGAGCCCGTACATCCGCGGGATCGACGGCCCGGTGATGTCCGCATCCATGATTCCGACACGGTATCCCTGCGCCGCCAGAAGATTCGCCAGGGACGCGGTCACCATTGATTTGCCCACGCCGCCCTTGCCGCTGACGACGCCGATCACGTGGCCAATCTCTGAATAAACATTAAGCTCCTCCAGAAAACTCTGCGGCTGGTTCGCGCTCGGACAGCCCTCACAGCTCTCCTTGCTGCAGCTTGCCGCGCTACTGCATGATTTTTCTGCCATATCGGCACCTCCTGTTCGCACCTGATCGTGCTTATAATTTTATCGCGTCACCGCTCTCTGTGACAATCGCATACCGCCCCGGACCCGTCAATGCGCTCAAAGCTTTCTCAGCGCAAGCGCATACTCCGCCGAATATCTGCTTCGGTATGCCGGATAACTCTTCATGCGGTAATCATATAGCTTTTTCAAAAACTTCTCATCCGTCATCGACGCCTTCAGCTTGCACGCCCTTACTGCATTGACCGCCGCCGTCTGTCCATGCTGGATCGAATAGCTGTACACCGCTCCCTTTACGACATCCGGGCGGCTGGCGAGATCGATACCGGAAAGCGCCAGCATCCGCTCCACAGGATCATAATACTCCTGTTTTGCGAAATCATCCTGCAGCTGTGCAAAAAGCTTCGGGTTGCGCGCGTAAATCGTGTTCCACGCCTTGTAGAAACTCTGGTTGCTCTTCAGCTTCGTTCCCACTTTGTATTTTGCAAATTTCTTGAACTCCTTGCAGAGAGTTCGGTTCTGCGCATATGCGTATTTCACAAACGGAAGCAGAGAATAGCGGTTGTCGAACTGGTAAGCGCCGCACGCGTTTCCATAATCGCCCCCGACCTGATTGTAGGCCGCAGAACCGGACTCAAACGTCAGGAAAAACAACATATTCGCGCCGGGAGCCCCGCTCTCAGCCTCCGGCGTACAAACACCGCGCTCATCCGCCGTATACTTCCGGCCCATGTATGTAATCTCTTTATCCTTCTGCAGCACGCCGCCCGAGGAAAAATAATACAGCTTACCGCTGATGCTGACCAGCCCTTTTACCCGCGCTTTCGTCGATCTGTCCGCATAGTACATTTTATTGCCGACCTTGATCCAGCCGGTCACCAGTTTGCCGTCTTCCGTGTAATAATAGTATTTTTTGTTAATCTTCTGCCATCCGGCCTTGAAATTGCTGATCAGCCTTCCGTCGTTCCCGACAAAGACGCTGGTCTTTACGCCGTTCACATTTTTTACAACCCAGGTGTTGCAGTCCATGTAACCGTCGGCGTTCAGGTGCCTGTCGTCAACCCACTTGCTCTTCACAAGCTTTTTGCCGTTCTTATAGCACTGCATATTCCCATTCTCAGTCGTTTTCCACGTATAAGACGCTGCATCCGCAATGCGGGGCGCCCCCAGTATCAGGAAAAACGCAAAAAGAATGATTCCTCTTATGATCCCCTTTGTTTTCATCGCTTCTTCTCCCCTTTGCCCCAGGCACTGCCGCCCGGGCACCGTGCTTTCGGCACACTGTCTCATGTGCCGTCCTCCTTCACACGTTCCTATTTTACAGCATTTGGGACAATTCCGCAAGAGAAGCATATCAACTCGTTTCTGCAAAACAAAACATATTGTTTCCATATTCCGCAAAATATGGTAAACTATCTGAGAAAACAACGAACCGTAGGAAGACATCAGAATGCGAGACATTCATTCAAAAACCCTTTGTCCGATGAAAATTCTGCCAACGGAAATTCAGGCAGACCAAAGTCTGCACAGGTGAAAGCGCGATCGAACAAAGCTGCAGCTCACGGTTCTGAAAGGACAGCCTCAGCGATGGACAAAACAACTTACAGGAAAAAGATTTGGAAAAATATTTTCGGCCTGCTGCCGGCAAAGCAGAAGCTGCGTTTTCTCTGGATCCTGCTGATCCTGGTCGTTTCCGCAGTTCTAAGCCAGCTCACGCCGCTCGCCGTCGGCTACCTGACCGATCATGTCCTGGCCAGCCAGGACGTCAGCTTTGCGTCGGTGCTCCCGGTGCTTCTGCTGATCCTGCTCGTGAATGTCGCGAACGAAATCATCAAGGTCGCGCGCAGGCTGATCGTCGAGGACACTGCGACGCAGGCGGAGAAAACCGCACGCCAGAGGGCAGCGGCTTCTCTGCTGAAAGCGCCGCTTTCCTACTTTCGGGGCAATATGACCGGAAATATCCACGGACGGCTAAACCGCAGCCTCGAGGGAACGGTCAAGCTGATCAAGCTGCTGTTCATGGACTTTGCCCCTGCCGTCACCACCGGGCTGGCCGCGGTCGTGACCATCTTCCTGCGGCTCCCGCTGCCCGTCGCCGCTCTCGTCATCCTCGTGATCCCGGTCGGAACCTTTCTCGTGTTCCGCCAGATCAGCACGCAGAAAGGAATCCGTGTTGAGCTTATGGAAACGCGCGCCGATATGGACGGCACGATGGTCGAGCTGCTCGGCGGCATTGAGACGATCCGCACCCTGGACAGCGCGCAGGCGGAGGAAGACCGCATTCTCGGCCGCTCCGAGCAGCTGCGCCGAAAAGAAATGCGCCATCACAAGGCGATGGCGTTCTACGACTGTCTGAAATTCATCAATGAGGCTGTCTTCAGCGTCCTCGTCATCGGCCTCTCCGTCCTCCTGGCCTCGCACAAGGTCATCTCGATCGGCACAGTGCTCACAGCCTACCTCTGCTTCACGCAGCTGACCGGGCCGCTGCGCGAGCTGCACCGGATCCTGGATGAATTTTCAGAGTGCGTCGTCCTGGCGAACGACTATTTTCGTCTGCTGGAGCTGCCGACGGATTTCTCCTATCTGCCTGATGCATCCACTGATACAGCCCGAACCGCTATGCAAAACACCGCTGAACGAACGGCCCAGTCCGCGGCTTCCACGCAGACCGGCTTTGTTCAGCCGCCGCAGAACCCGGCAGGTATTTCCACAGCCAGCAACGATCCTTTGAATCACAAAGCTATGCGGAATGTTTACGCGCAGCAGGCAGCTCCCGCTGCCAATGATATCCGAATTCGCAAGGTATGTTTCGCCTACCCTGAAAAGCAGGATCAGCCGATCCTGTCCGACATCAATCTGGAAATTCCGTCCGGAGCCTTCCTCGGGATCGCTGGCCCCAGCGGCTGCGGCAAATCCACGCTGATCAAGGTGATCGACAAGCTCGAACAGGCGCAGGGAGAAGTCCTTCTGGGCGGCCAGGCGCTGTCCGCTCTTTCGCGGGCGGCTCTCGCCGAGAACATCGCGCTCGTGCCGCAGACCCCGTTCCTGATTGCCGACACAATTTACAACAATATCTGTTATGGCATGAAAAGGGTGGTCTCTCCCGAAGAAGTGAAGGAAGCCGCGCAGAAAGCGAATATCGCCGCCGACATCGAGCGTTTCCCTGGAAAATACGACTTTCCGATCGCGGAAGGAGGAGCCAATCTCTCCGGCGGCCAGAGGCAGCGGATCGCCCTGGCGCGCATCTTCCTGCGCAGACCCCGGATCCTGATCCTGGACGAGGCAACCTCCGCGCTGGACAACACCTCGGAGAAGCTGATCCAGTCCGAGATTGAGAAGCTAAAGGAAGAATGCGGCACAACCGTGCTTTCGATCGCACACCGTCTGTCCACATTGAAAAACTGCGATGAGATCATCGTCATGGACAAGGGGCGGATCGTCCAGAAGGGTAAATATGATGAACTGGAGGCCACGCCCGGCATCTTCCGGGACATGGCGCTGGGGATATTGAAATAAGATAACCTTTCATTTCAGAAATTCGCGCTGTCGTCCTCGAGCAGCTTGCGCAGATAACGGCTGACGACGCGCGAGAAGCTCTCAATGCTTCGGATGTAGGCGAAATCCTTGCCAAAGATCTTTTTCTCCGCCATCAGCTCTTTCTCCCTCCCGGTGAACACGCCAAGTACACAGACGCCCTTCCCGCGCAGCTTGCGCACCTCGAAGGCAGTGTCGGTCACCGCATAATCCCCATAGTATGGTCGCGGATTGCGGCTGTTCGGACGGTTCACGATGATGTCGTTCGGCTTGCCGTCGCTCAGGACGATCAATATTTTGCCTTCCTCCGGCCTCTGCAGCAGCCCATCGCCCGCGGCGCGGATCGCCAGACCGTCCCGGTTGTTCGAGGAAGTCACATACTCCAGCACGCGCAGATTCTCCTCGCGCGGCGCATCGTACTCCCGGAACCGCTGCAGGATCGTGTAATCCCAAAAGCTGCAGAAGCTCATGATGCGGTGCGGAACATGATTGTTTGACAAAGCTTCGCTGATCATGTAGGCCTGCAGCGCTACCTGACTCTGTCGGTCGCGCTGGGAACCGCTCGCGTCCATCAGAATATCAACCACGAACTCTGATACATTTCGCTTCATCGTCCTGACAAAGAGCCGTCCCGGATCCTCCATCTTTTCCACCTTCCAAAGGAGCCGCGGAACGATCTGTCCCGACCAGGCCGCGCTCTCCTCCGGCTCGCTGCGCCGGTGCAGGGAGCGCTTCAGCTCGTCCGTGAGCTGCTCAATGTTGCGCGCGAGCATATTTCTGCTGTTGCGAAAAAGCGTCCGGTTCTTCTCCGCGTGCCGTCTTGCGTTCACGAACTGCGCGTTCGCGAGCACGGGGCTGCGCAGGACGCCGTCCGTAAAATAGAGGCTGCAGTCCGTGTGCGCCCCGCGGCACAGCCGCTGGTTCAATCGCTTCTGCTCCAGCTCCGAAAGGTATGAACGCCCATAATTCAACTCAATATAGGAGTGCATCTTCGCCGCGGCCTCCGGGGAGATCAGCGTCACCTTGCGCTTGCCTGGATCCCTTGGCGCGTCCTCCTTCTCGTCCTGCTCTTCCTGCAGCGTTGTCACCTGACTGTTCATCTTGTTCATGTAGCGTTCGAGAAGATCCTCGCCCATCTCCTCTTCCAGAAAATCGCTCCAGTCAAATTCCTGCAGATCCTCCGACGTCACGGCGAGCACATGCGCCAGATCCCCGTGTTTGCGGACAAAGCTTTTGTCGATCAAGGTATTATACAGCTCATCTGTCACACGGATCAGCTCCATCACATCGGCCGCATCCTCCAGAGAGCGAATCGAGTGCAGCGCAGCCTCCATCTGCCTCTCACAGTGCCAGTCATCCAGCAGGTACCCGCGCAGCAGCGCAATTTTGATCCTGCCCGGCAGAGACGCGCTCATCCGGTGAAACGACAGATCCAGCAGATCTGAAAACGCTTTCTGCCGCAGCTCCGGCACGCCGGGCCGCTCCGCCGCGATCTTCCGATACACCGCCGCGTCTACGCAGAGCTGCGCGAGCTCCGTCAGCGGCTGCTCCTGTGCCCCGTAATACACCTTTTTCACGAGATAGAGTCCAAGCTCATCCCGGTCAAAAAAGCGCGCAAAAGCACCCTGTTTCACCGCGTCATACATCGAAATGTATTTCGACCGGTGCCAGGACTCCATGTCAAGCTTCGTGTCCAGCCGGTAATCTCCGCTGACCGTCCACATCAGATTCCGTATTCGGTTCTCCGCCTCCGTCATGAGATCGTCGGATATATACAGCTCGTCCATTTTCTTCTCCATTTAACCCGCCCCGAAAATCTCCGCCGCCGTCCAGCTCTCCGGAATGCGCGTCATCACGATATCCTCCACGATCTCCCGCTCGAACAGGTCGAAGCTCTTATTGACGATGCCCATGCGGATCGCGAGACGCGGGCGAAGCCCGGCCCGCACCGTTTTCAGCGCGCCGATCAGGCCGCGCAGGTCGAGCGGCTTCGTCGAGATTTCATTGTTGTTCGCCTTCGTCTGCAGGTCGAGGAACAGCCCGCAGATCTGCTCCAGCCCTTCCTTCCGGAAGTCCGGAAAGACCCGCTTCAAAATATAGTGCAGGGTATCCTCCGTCGCCATCGGCATCTCAATCACCAGAAAACGTGACACCAGCGCCTCATTGAGCTCACGCGTGCCCGCATAGCCATAGTTCATCGTGCCGATGAAGCGCGCCGCATCGTGCAGATTCACCTTCTCATAGCCCGGAATGTCCAGGATCCTGCGGTAATCGAGCGTCGCGTGGAGCACGGAGACCGCGTCGTTCTTCGCCATATTCACCTCGTCGAAGATGCCGAAGCCCCCGCCGACCGCGCAGTCATAGACCGGACCGGTGCGCAGCTGCACCTCGCCCGCGCGGAAGGTATCCGTGCCGATCAGCGCGCTGCTGTCCATGTTGACATGGAACGAGATGTTCCACGACGGCCTGCCGAACACATAGGCAAGGTTCTCCGCGAAGATATTCTTTCCGGTCGCCTTTGTTCCGGTCAGAAGAATATTCTCCCCCTGCAGGAGCGCGGCCGCCGCCATCTCGAATGTCTCCCGCCCGTAGTATGGCAGCATCGGCCGGATGATCCTCGGCTTCAGCTTCTCTTCCACCGGATATTTCTCCCGAAATTCCGCGATCGCGCACAGAAGCTCTCTGCTCACCTGCTGTTCTTCCAATGACTGAAAAATAGAATCCATGACAAACGCCTCTCCTGTCTCTTGTCTGCTATTTTCTCAGAAGCCATGCGAACCTGCCGGAAATTCCGACCGGCTGCCCGGCTTGTCCGTAACGGGGAGGTCAAAAGCAGCCCTTCCCGACGTTTATATCTCCGTAAACGAATACCGCTCCTTGATCCCGGAGGCGACGATGTCGTAAACGATCGTCCCGTCCGGCTGCACCGTCTTGTCGAAGTTGACTTCCTTGCCCTTAAACTTTTCCTGCAAAAACGCGTCGATGTCCTCGATCTCAAGCTCCTCGATGAACACATCGCGCATCTGGTTATTTGCACACTTGTTGAAAATCTCCCATACGGTCTCGTAGCACTTCATAGACTCCAGCACCCCTCTCTTTCCTCAAACCTCTGACACATTCCGCGGCTTTCTCCGTCACGTTTCGAGCCCGATAGTCTGACATCCTCTCTGTACATATTTGAAGTATATCACTCCGCTGCCTTCTCCGCGCGGATTTTCAGCAGCTCGTCCGTCAGCTTCACCGCGACGTCCTCCTTGCTCATCAGTTCCAGCTCCTGCGTGCCCTGCGCGCTGATCAGCGTCACCACATTCGTGTCTGTTCCAAAGCCCGCGCCCGCCACCTTGACATTGTTCGCCGCGATCAGGTCAAGATTCTTGCGCTCCAGCTTCTCGCGGGCGTGCTCGGCCATGTGCTCGGTCTCCATCGCGAAGCCGCAGAGGATCTGCCGCTCGCCCTTGTGCGCCCCGAGCCACGCCAGAATATCCTGAGTCCGCTCCAGTTCGATGCTCAGCTCATCGTCGGACTTTTTCACTTTCTCATCCGCCACGACCGCAGGCCGGTAATCCGCCACGGCCGCCGCCTTGATGATCATGTCCTGCTGCCCGGCGCGGGACGTCACGGCCTCGAACATCTCCTGCGCCGAACCGACCGGCATCACGGTCACGCCGACCGGGGCGGCAAGACTCGTCCTCCCGCTCACCAGCGTCACCTCCGCCCCGCGCATCCGGCAGACGTGCGCGATCGCATAGCCCATCTTCCCGCTCGAATGATTCGATAAGAAGCGCACCGGGTCGATTGGCTCGATCGTCGGCCCCGCCGTCACAAGCACCCGCAATCCGTCCATATCCTTCGCAAATGCGATTTCATTCAGCACCTCCCCGACGATCCGGTTCTCCTCCGGAAACTTCCCCTTCCCGGTATCGCCGCATGCCAGATGACCGACCGCGGGTTCGATGACCCTCCAGCCATATTTTTTCAGAAGGCGCTCGTTGTCCTGCGTCACCGGGTTCTCGTACATCCGCGTGTTCATCGCCGGGGCGATCAGCCGCGGGCAGTCGCACGCCAGCAGCGTCGTCGTCAGCATATCGTCCGCCAGTCCGTGCGCCAGCTTCGCCATCACATTGGCCGTCGCCGGAGCCACAAGAGCCAGATCCGCGCGCTTTGCAAGCTCCACATGCTCCACCTCAAACGGATGGCTCCGGTCGAAGGTATCCGTCAGGCACTTGTTGCCGGTCAACGTCTCGAACGTCACCGGTCCGACAAACTGCGTCGCGTTTTTCGTCATGATCACGTGCACATCCGCGTGCTGTTTCTTCAAAAGACTGGCCAGATTCGCCGCCTTGTACGCGGCGATGCTCCCGGTCACGCCGAGAATCACTGTTTTCCCCTGTAGCATCCTGTCATCCTCTGCTTTCTGTAGATTCTTCTCACACAGCCCTCCACAGCAGCTGCCCGTCCTCGAACAGCGCCTCCAGCCGTCCGCTGTCCTTCAGCCACGCCAGGTAGGAACGCACCGTGCTCCCGACCAGCGCGTACTGCTCAAAATTCATCACAAGTTCGTAATCCAGGAACAGCCTCCGCAGCACCGACTCAAACCCGAGCGGCTCCCGGCAGAGCTCCACGATCTTGTCCGCGATCTCATGCACCTTATCGATGTTGTACTGCGCGAGCGGCGCAATCTCCTCCGTCGGCTCTGCATGCGCCGGGACGAACAGGGCCGCCTGCATCTGCTTCACCTGCTCCAGCGTCTCCAGATACGCCGCCACATCGTACACAAATCCGATCTGATACTTCTCAAGCGTCGCCTGGCTGGACAGACAGTCCGCCAGATAGACGACGTCGTCCCTTGTGCGAAACCCGACCATGTCAAAGAAATGTCCGGGCAGCGCGACCGACTCCAGCCCTTCCGGCAGGCAGGCGTCCTGAAGCGGCTCCGCCTGGCTCTCCTGCGCGAGCAGGAACTTGTGTCGCAGCTCCCTCGGCGGAAACCCTCCGTACAGGAAGGCAGGCTCAAGAATCGGATGGTTCGTAAAATCACAGTCGATCCCCGGCGCGTAAATTTTGCATCCGCTCTGTCCCTGCAGATATTTGTTGCCGCCGATGTGATCCGCGTTCGAGTGCGTGTTAAAAATGGCGGTCAGATGCCAGCTGTTTTTATCCAGGATCTGCCGGACCTTTCGCCCAGCCTCCTTGTCGTTCCCGCTGTCGATCAGGCACACATCCGTCCCGTCTATCCGGAACAGCCCGATCTTCGCCGGACTCTGGATGTAAAAGCTGTCCTGCCCCACCTGCACTAATTCATACATAAAAATTCACCTGTTCCTCTCTGATCTTCTGTCCACACAAGCTCTTCCGGTCAAGCAAACCTTATGCACCTTTATTTGCTTATCTGCTCTCGGTTTGTCTGCTTACTCGCCGAACTTTCCGAGCAGCCTCTGCTTCAGCTCGTCCGGTGCGAACGAAGTCTCTACCGCGTTTCTCATCATGCGCGCCACATCCTCGTCCGTCATCCCGCAGTGCTCCCGAATCGTCTGAATTTCCTGTTCGAGCGTAGTTCCGCTGATCGTGCGGTTGTCCGTGTTGACCGTCACCAGCAGCCCGTCGCCGAGGAACTCCCGCATCGGATACGAAGCAAAATCCGACACCGCCCTGGTCTGGATGTTGCTGGTCGGGCACATTTCTATTCCGATGTGGCGATCGCGGCAAAGCTTCTTCACATCCGCACGGCCGCTCATCGCCACCCCATGCCCGATGCGGCTCGCCCCGCACTCCACCGCCTCCACGATATTCTCCGCGTTTCCACACTCGCCGGCGTGCAGCGTGAAGGGCATCCCCATCCGCTTCACTTCCCGGAAAAGCTCCCGGAACTGCCGCATCGGATACGAAGCCTCGTCGCCCGCCAGATCCGCCGCGCAGACGCCTTCCCCGAGAAACTCCCGCGCCGTACGCAGCATATCGCGGTTCTGCTCCTCGCTATGGTTGCGCATCGCGCAGACAATCACGCCGCAGGCGACGCCAAACTCCTCCTCCCCGCGCCGGATTCCCGCCAGCACCGACTCGATCACCGTCCGGACATCCAGCCCTTCCATACAGCTGGACACTGGCGCAAAGCGAACCTCCACATAGTCCAGCGCGTCTTCCTTCGCGCTCCTCATAAAATCATACCCTGCGAGCCTCAGATTCTCCGCCGACTGGATACCCTCGAACGGCAGCGCGAACTTCGCCAGATACTCAGCCAGATTCCGGCAATCCGGCTCCACCTGGAGCTCCGTCAGCTCCACCTTGCGTCCCAGCACCCTCTCAAAAAAGCTCTGGGACAGCGAACCGTCGAGATGACAGTGCAGATCCAGCCTTGGCATACGCTTTTCACATCCTGATGCAGTCTCCATATCACTCACCCCTCGCAGCCATCCGGAACCGCTTCGCCCCGAATAAGCAGTTTTCCTCATTCATGACAGCTTTATGATAACATAATTTTTATAGACAGCGATAGAACCGTTGTCCGGATAACAGGGCATTTTCTTCACAACTTATCCAATTTTACCATACAACGCTCTTTATCTCAATAAATCTTTTCATTGTACGAATCAAAAAAATATGCTATAGTACATCTGCAATTGTATTGTATCCCACGTCGGGGACATCCAGCTTTGCCGTACATACGCAATGTCAGTAAGCCGATTTTCCAAGCTGTATTTCTGGCTTTACCGCTTTGGCAGCACGACATTGCCGCACACGGGTTTCGCAAGCGCCCGCGGCACTGCACCTTCTGTAAGGGCAATAACCGCCTGCGCCGCCCACGTCCGGCTTTCTGCGCATCGTCTCCCAGGGAATAATAACAAGGAGGAATTTCATTATGAAAACAAAGTTTACTGTCTCGCAACTCGTCATTCTTGGTCTCATGACCGCCATTCTGCTGCTCATGGCCTACACCCCGCTCGGCTATCTGAATATCGGCCCGCTGGCCATCACGTTCAATGTGATCCCGGTGGCGATCTCCGCGATCACGCTCGGCCCGGTCGGCGGAGCGATCGCCGGCGGCGTATTCGGGCTCACCAGCTTCCTTCAGTGCATCGGTGTGGGCGGCACGAGCGCGATGGGAGTCATTCTGTTTGGCATCAACCCGGTGCTCGCGTTCATCCAGCGCTTCATCCCGCGTGTACTCGACGGCTTCCTGCTCGGCTACATTTTCCGTGGCGCAAGAAAGCTCACGAACGTATCCGTCGCCTGCCTGGTGACCGGCTTCTGCTCAGCCTTTCTGAACACGCTGTTCTTCATGGGCGCGCTCATCCTGCTCTTCGGCAATACCGAATATATGCAGGAGCTGATCGGCGGGAAGAACGTGATTCTGTTCGTCTGCGGCTTTGTCGGCATCAACGCTGTCTTCGAGATGATCTCATCGACGATCATCACAGGCGCGGTCGGGCTGGCTCTGTACAAGGCGCGCTTCGTGCCCGGCACTGCGGCCAGAAAAGCGATTGTCTGAGCCAAAAGGAGCATTTGTTTCATTTGTCCGGAAAGAAAAACCCGACTTCGAAGCAAGCCCTGCATTATCCTATAAAACGTTCAATCAGCATTGCCTGCAGAGCAAAAAATTCAGAAACAGGGGAGGTTCGCCATGATTCTGGCCGTAGACATCGGAAATTCAAATATTGTGCTTGGCTGCTTCGAGGGGGAGCAGATCCACTTCATCGAACGCCTCTCGACTAACCAGGACTCAACGTCGCTCGAATATACGGTTCTGATCAAAAATATCCTTGAGCTCAACCAGCGGAACAATCTCTCGTTCCGGGGCGGCATCATCTCATCGGTGGTGCCCTCGGTGACGCAGACGATCAAGGACGCAGTGATCCGCCTCACGCAGGCGCCCGTCATGGTCGTGGGCCCGGGCATCCGCACCGGTCTGAAGATCATGCTGGACAATCCGGCGCAGCTCGGCAGCGACCGGGTGGCGGACGCGGTCGCCGCGATCCACGAATATCCTTGCCCGCTCATCATCGTCGACATGGGTACGGCCACGACGATCTCTGTTATCGACCGGAACAAAAATTTTCTCGGCGGCATGATCATCCCCGGGCTCAAGGTCTCGCTCGAATCGCTCACCATGCGGACCTCGCAGCTCCCGAAGATCAGTCTGGATCCGCCGAAAAGAGTGATCGGCTCCAACACAGTCGACTGTATGCGCAGCGGCATCATCTACAGCACCGCCGCCAGCATCGACGGCTCCGTCGAACGCATAGAAGGAGAGCTTGGCGAGAAGTGCACCGTCGTGTCCACGGGCGGCATGGCCAAGACGATCATCCCGTTCTGCAGGCGCGAAATCATCATCGACGACCTGCTGCTTCTGAAAGGGCTCATGCTCATCTACAACAAAAACCAGAAAGCATGATCCTTTCGTTCCGGCAGGCCGAAGCGCTCGCTGCTGCTCCAACAAAATCGTATTTATGCGCCGGAAAACTAAAAATTTATTTGACAACTTGCCCGTTGTATGTTATAAATATTTGGTGAGTTGTCACAGAGGGGTTTGGTCAAGTGGTATGACAGGAGTCTCCAAAACTCTTAGTGGGAGTTCGATTCTCTCAACCCCTGTACAAGAAAGCCGGAATGCTTATCAAATGAGCACTTCCGGCTTTCTCTTTTCATGCAAAATTTTGAGGACGGCCCGTTAGCCCCTTTTTGTTGATCTAACATATATATTTCTGTTTTTTCGGCATAAACTGCCGATCTCTCGATTTATAATACATCCTTGGGCAGCCTCAGCTGTCCACGCTTCCGTTTACACGGAGCCGAACCGCACCGTCACCTTGAACAGATCGCCGTCTGTCGCGACCTCCAGCGCGCCGCCCATGTTGTGCACAAAGCTCGATGAGATTGCCAGCCCCAGGCCGTGCCCCTCAGTCGTCCTCGCCTTGTCGCCGCGCACGAAGCGCTCCGTGATCTCCTCGGGGGAGAAATCCATCTCATAGGACGCAATGTTCTTCATCTGCATCTCAACCTGTCCGTCTACATGGGCTGCCTCGATGTAAATGCGCGTGCCCCGCAGGGAATATTTAAGCGCATTTCCCAACAGGTTCTGCACAACCCGGTACATCTTGTTGTTGTCCCCGCGGAATAATAACGCCTCCTCCGCGAAGTTTGTGCGAATCTCCCGGCCGCTTGCGCGGATCACGTCCTCCATATCGCCCAGCGTCTGCTCCAGCAGTCTGCGCATATCAAGGATCTCTATCGTCAGCTGATCCGCCCCGCTCGTCGCCTTCGAGAGGTCAAACAGATCCTGGATCATGTTCTTGAGCTGCTCCTGCTTCGTCGAGATGATCTCCACGTAATCCCGCGCCTCCGCGCTCAGATCCTCCTTCTTGAGCAGGTCGGTGTAGCCGACCATTGAGGTCAGCGGCGTCTTCAGGTCATGCGAGACGTTTGTGATCAGGTCGATCTTCAGCCGCTCCGCCTGCACCTGCTTCTCCACGCTGTCCCGCATTGCGCTGTCGATGTTCTTCAGCTGGACGGAAGGCTCATACAAAACCGCGTTCTCCGAGAGGACATATTTCTCCGGCAGTTCCTCTCCCTCTGACATACAGCGGATCTGCTCCGCCAGCCGTCCGGTTTCCTGCGCCAGCTTCCCGAAAAAGCCCACTTTGAGAAACAGGACGAAAAGAACGAGGATGCACAGTCCGGTCGCCAACCCTTCCTCCCCGCTGCGATCCATCGCCGCCATCGAGGCGATGCAGCCGACCACCGTGAAAAAGACAGCGAGCCAGATGCTGATCCTGCGGCGGTTCTGCAGACGCTTCTCAAGCGTCGTCCTCTCCTTGTAGCGCCGCACCCACACCCGGATCATCGAGGTTTCCGGCAGGATCCCCAGCGCCCACTGGCGAAGCAGAAGCGCTGCGCTTCCATAGAACACCACAAGCACGGGCAGAAGCGCAACCGCAAGGGAAACCCAGTCCCACAGACCGAGCAGCATACGCTTTGACACCTCGGATACCCTGACATCCTCTATAAAGATAAAACTCCCGATCCCTATGTCAAGGTCAAACAACACATCCGCCCAGACCAGCCCGCTCCACAGCAGCACCGGCGCAATGAACTCCGTCTTGATCCGGTCGATCCGAAGCAGCCGGATGCTCTCCCTGAGAGGATGTCTTTTCAGAAATCCAGACAGACAGCGCGCAAAATAAAGGCCCAGCAGAACTGTCAAAGGCAAAAGGATCACGAACCTGATCTGATACGGCCTTGCGTATGTCGCCCGGCTCCAGCTCGAGGAATAACTGCGGTAGTAGCGGAAAAAGATCAGGGTCAGCGTCACCAGAACAGACTCCAGCAGGCAAAGCAGCACCAGCAGGATCACCTGCTTTTTCTCCGACTTCTGTTCAAAGTCAATCATATTTTTCAATCTTGTAACCAATGCCCCACACCACCTTCAGATATTTGGGATTCTTCGGCGTGATCTCGATCTTCTCGCGGATGCGGCGGATATGTACCATCACCGTATTTTCCACGCCGTAGGCTTCCTCCTGCCAGATCCGGCTGTAAATCTCCTCCGCAGAGAACACATAGCCCGGATGGCTCATCAAAAGCTCGACGATCTTATACTCCGTCGCAGTCAGGCGGACAGGCTCCGAGTCCACCGTCAATTGCTTCGTGTTGCGGTTCAGCACCAGGCCGCCGTTCTTCAGCAGATCCTCCCCATTCTCCTGATCTGCCACCGCGCCGAGCGAAAAATACCGACGCAGCTGGGATTTCACACGGGCCATCAGCTCCGCCGTGTTGTACGGCTTCGTCACATAGTCGTCCGCCCCCATCGAAAGCCCGAGCACCTTGTCGCTCTCCTCGGTCTTCGCCGACAGCATGATGATCGGGATGTTGTTCTTCTCCCGAATCTTCATCAGCGCCGACAGGCCGTTGAGCTGCGGCATCATCACATCCAGGATGATCAGGTGGATCGGATACTGAGACAGGACATCCAGCGCCTCCATCCCCTGATACGCCTTGTAGACCCGGTACCCCTCCAGCTCCAGAAGCCGCGAGAGCGAGCGCACGATCTCCCTGTCGTCGTCCACCACCAGAATATTGTAACTGTCCATCTGCAACTGCCTCCCCACACGGTAAATTGGGATCGTGCCGACCTGTCGCCCGAAACCTTCCGAATCTGCTCGACAAGACATATCCGCCCGACATACCCCAACATTATTGAAAACAGTATAACAGACATCGGCTATATTTTCTTTAGGGAAATCTGACAATTTTCTTAAAAAAAGAGAATCACCCTGAATATGACCAGGATCATTCTCTCCTGCAGTATTCCGATATCATTGTCTGTTCCGCAGATGATACCCACAGGGCATCCCGTAATTCATGCCCCTGCTTTGCGCTTCTCTTTCTCATAACCTATCTTATAAGATCGCCCGTATCGCCTCGCGCACATTTTTCACCCCAACAAGCTGTATCCCCTCGACCTGCGCCGCCTGCCTGCGGCAGGCCTCCGGCAGAATTACCGTGTCAAAGCCGAGACGTTTTGCCTCGCGCACGCGCTGCTCCGCCATACTGACCGAGCGCACCTCGCCGCTTAAACCCACCTCGCCGAAGGCGATCGTCTTTTCGTCGATCGGCTGATCCTTCATGCTCGAAGCGATGGCCAGGATGATGCCGAGATCCAGCGCAGGCTCATTCATACGGATACCCCCGGCGATGTTCACGTAGGCATCGCAGGAGGAAAGCCCCAGCCCGGCACGCTTCTCGAGCACTGCCATCAGCAGGTTGACGCGGTTCAGGTCGGTGCCTGCAGCCGTCCTGCGTGGAAACGCCAGATTCGTCTTGCACACGAGCGCCTGTACTTCGAGGAGCACCGGCCGTGTTCCCTCCATCGTGCAGGCCACAACAGAGCCGGAAGCACCCTCCGGCTTGCCTTCCAGCATATACTCTGACGGGTTCGGCACCTCTGTAAGCCCGCTCTCCCGCATCTCAAACACGCCGATCTCGTTAGTGGAGCCGAAGCGGTTCTTTACGCCGCGCAGCACGCGGTAGGCCGCATGGCGGTCGCCCTCAAAATAGAGCACCGTGTCCACCATATGCTCGAGCACGCGCGGCCCGGCCACGACGCCCTCCTTCGTCACGTGCCCGACGATAAAGATCGAGATATTCATGCCTTTCGCAATCTGCAGCAGAACGCCCGTGGACTCCCGCACCTGCGAGACGCTGCCCGGCGCCGAGGTGACGTTCTCATTGTACATGGTCTGGATCGAGTCGATGATCACAATCTCCGGAGCCATCTTCGTGATCGCCTCGCGGATGTCCTCGAGGTTTGTCTCACACAGGATCCTCAGCTGCTCGGTGAACTCTCCCATGCGCTCGGCGCGCATCCGGATCTGCTGCAGCGATTCCTCCCCCGATATGTAGAGAATGCGCTTTCCGGCCTGCGACAGGTTGCGGCAAACCTGGAGGAGCAGCGTGGATTTGCCGATACCTGGGTCGCCGCCCACCAGCACGAGCGAGCCCTGCACGATGCCGCCGCCCAGCACACGGTCCAGCTCCCCGATGCCGGTCGTCATCCGCGTCGTCGTGCCCATCTCGATCTGCGACAGCGCAAGAGGCTGCGCAGCCTCCCGCCGCGCAGATCCCGCACCCGTCTTCTTTGGAATTAATTTCGGTTCTTCCGCGAACGTATTCCACTCCTTGCAGCCGGGGCACTGCCCCATCCACTTCGAGGACTCGAATCCACAGTTCTGACAGAAAAACACAGATTTCGCTTTCGCCATTTACAGCTTCACTACCTTCACCGGAATGCTGCCTGCTGTGCCAGCCTCCACGCTGAGCACCAGCTTGCCGCCCATATTCGTCTTCATCGTGCCGATGTTCGTGTCGTCAATATAGATCTTATACTCCGCGTCCTCCTCGAGACCGAGGATGATCTGCGTATCCTTCGTGCCCTCCACCTGGAACGAGATGCCGTTCTCCGTCTCGCGGAAATTGTACACGGCGGTTCCCGGAACGGACTCATAGACAAACATACCGTTGCGCTCCAGCTTCGTAATGTCCGCAAACGTCTTCACCTTGTACAAATCTCCGTCATGCTCATAGTCCGAGCGTTTCTGCTTCTCCGCCAGCTCATAATCCCCGAAGCTCAGCGTCCCGTCTGTTTCTGTGCGTATCAGCTCTTTGATCCCTGACATTGCAATGTCCTCCTGATTTCTCTTTCAAGTACTTATTTGCCATGTGGCCGCGAAAAACTGCGCATGGCACATTGGCCTTTGTATCTTATCATAAATGCGGCCGGAATTCCAGTCTGTCAGCCGAAAAGTTTGCGCAGCGGCAGCACTACTCTGGCTGCACGGTAAATTCCACCTTTTCTTTCCGGCAGGAAACCCGTACGGTATCTCCGGCCTTCACCCGGCCTGCCAGAATCTCTTCTGCCAGCATATCCTCAATCTTGCCCTGAACCGCGCGCCGCAGCGGCCGCGCGCCATACTTGGCGTCGAAGCCCTCCTTCGCGATGTACTGCCGCACGGCCGGGCTGAATTTCAGCGTAAGCTGCATCTGCTCCCTGCAGCGCTTCTGAAGTTCATTCAGCAGAAGTCCCGCGATCTCCCGGATGTCCGCCTCCGTGAGCTGGTGGAAGACGATCGTCTCATCGATGCGGTTCAGAAATTCCGGGCGGAAGATTCTGCGCACCTCCTCGAGCACGCTGGACTTCATCGTCTCATAGTTCTTCTTCTCGTCGTTCCCGGTGCCGAACCCGAGGTGCTTCGGCGCGACGATCGACTGCGCGCCTGCGTTCGAGGTCATGATCAGAATCGTATTTTTGAAATCGATCTTCCGGCCCTGCCCGTCCGTGATGTGCCCTTCGTCCAGCACCTGAAGCAGAATGTTGAACACGTCCGGATGCGCCTTCTCAATCTCATCGAACAGTACGACCGAGTAAGGATTCCGCCGCACCTTCTCGCTGAGCTGGCCGCCCTCGTCATAGCCCACATAGCCCGGCGGCGAACCGACCAGCCGTGACACACTGTGCTTCTCCATATATTCCGACATATCCACACGGATCATAGACTGCTCGCTTCCAAATACCACATCCGCAAGCGCCTTGGAAAGCTCCGTCTTGCCGACGCCGGTCGGCCCCAGAAACAGGAAGGAACCGATCGGACGGTTCGGACTCTTCAGCCCGGCGCGGCTCCTGCGGATCGCCCGCGCGACCGCCTGCACCGCCTCCTCCTGGCCAACGACGCGGTGATGGAGCAGCTGATCCAGCTTCAGAAGCTTCTTTCCCTCGCTGTCTGCCAGCTTCTGCACCGGAATCTTTGTCCAGATTGAAACAATCTGGGCGACGTCCTCCGCAGTGACGGCCGAGGTGTGTCCCTGCTGTTTTGCGTGTATCCGCTTCTTTTCACGGTCAAGCTTCTTCTGAAGCTTTTCCTTCTCCAGATTGAACTGCTTCGCGTCCTCGAGACGCCCCTCTCTCAAAGCGTTTTCCCGCTCCTGAAGGATCCGGTCGTATTGCTCCTGGAGTTCGGCCGTCCGTCCGGAGCCGCTGTAATATCCAAGCTGCCGACGCGCCGCGGCCTCATCGATGAGGTCGATCGCCTTGTCCGGCAGGAAGCGGTCGTTGATATAGCGCTTTGAAAGGCCAACCGCCGCCTCGAGCGCCTCATCCGTAATCTGCACGCCATGGTGCCGCTCGTAGACCGGGCGCAGTCCCTTCAGGATCTCCTGCGCTTCCTGCTCGGAAGGCTCCTCCACGTGCACCGGCTGGAATCTGCGCTCCAGCG
This sequence comes from uncultured Lachnospiraceae bacterium, assembly GCA_947627645.1. Taxonomy (GTDB): domain Bacteria; phylum Bacillota; class Clostridia; order Lachnospirales; family Lachnospiraceae; genus Choladousia. Next base: position 18,643 of record CANQWV010000026.1, read on the forward strand.
CGGGATCCTTCTCAATGTATTTGCGGTACTCCTCAACCGTCGTAGCGCCGATCAGCTGAAGCTCCCCGCGCGCCAGCGAAGGCTTCAGGATATTGGAGGCGTCAAGCGCCCCTTCCGCTCCACCTGCGCCGATGATCGTGTGCAGCTCATCCACGAAGAGCAGCACATCGCCGCTGTCCACCACCTCGCGGATGATCCGCTTGATGCGCTCCTCAAACTCCCCGCGGTATTTGGAGCCTGCCACCATACCGGCCATGTCAAGCGTCACCACACGCTTGCCGCGCATCGGCTCCGGCACCTGTTCCGCGACGACGCGCTGGGCAAGCCCCTCCACGATCGCGGTCTTGCCGACGCCCGGCTCTCCGATCAGGCAGGGGTTGTTTTTCGTCCTCCTGCTCAGGATCTGGATGATGCGCTCTGTCTCCTGCTGTCGGCCAACCGTGACGTCCAGCTTATGCGCCGCCGCAAGCTCTGTCAGGTCGCGGCTGTACTGATCCAGCACCGGCGTGGCGGTCGGCCCGCCATCCGACCTGGCGCCCCGCACGAGCTCCTTGTATTTATCCTCCGGAAGCCCGATCACCGTCGCGAGATCCAGGAACAGCTTCTGCAGGTTCACGCCAAGCGTGTGCAGCAGCCTGGCCGCCACACACTCGACATCCTGCAGAATCGCCAGAAGTATATGCTCTGTCCCTGTCTGCTCGCTGTCGAGGAACTGTGCCACGGCGGCGCTCTCCTGCAGAATCTCCTGCGCGCGCGGCGTCCAGCCCTCCTCCTGCGCTGACGGCACGCTCCCATCCGGCGCGATCAGACGGTCGATCAGCTCCGTCAGCTTCTTCTCGTCCACATCGTGCGCCCGCAGGATCGCCCCCGCGGTGCCCTCCGGCTCCTGCAGAAGACCGATCAGCAGATGTTCCGAACCGATATAGCTGTGTCCGCAGCTTTTGGCGGCCTTTTCCGCCAGCTTCTGCACCTGCACGGCATTTTTTGTAAAATTACCCTGCATCAGGCATCCTCCTGTCTCCCATATTCGTCATAAATCTCATTGACCATCCCGCACACTTCCTGACGTGTGACATTCTTGCAGATGCCTTTCGCCAGAAGCACGCGGAGCTGCTCCTTCATCTCTTCGATCGCCTGCAGCTTATTGACATCCACTGCAATGATCGCACCCTTTCTTCGGTCGATCGTCACAAAGCCCTCCTGCCTCAGCACGGAATACGCCTTGTTCACCGTGTGCATATTGATTCCGATGTCGCCGGCAAGCTGCCGGACCGATGGCAGGGGATCCCCTTCGCGGATCGCAGACGTCGCTATCCCCAGAATGATCTGGTTGCGAAGCTGCATATAGAGCGCCTCGTCACTCTGAAAATCTATCTCTATCAACATATGATAGTTCCTCCTTTGTAAAATGTAATTGTGATATACACTATATAACAAGCGGGCAGTTCTGTCAATCAGAAAATAAATACGCAGACTTTTTCTGTCAAAAAGGCTGCCGCACCGTACACCAGGGAAGCAAATCCCTCCGGTATCCTGCGGCAGCCCTTCCATAGCTCCGGAAAAGAAGGAGCCTGAAAAGATACACTTTTCCCGCGCCTGGCAGCGAACCTACAGATCGATCATCGTGATCTCCACATCCCCGGATTTTCCCTTCCTCTGTGGCTTCTGCTCCTGCGGCTGCGGCTGCTCATACTCCGGCATCTTCTTCTGCCGTTTCCCCGCCTTTTGCGGCTTCGGCACCGTGGCGGGATCATCCCTCTTCACCGGGGGCTCCGGCTGAAGGCCCTGCCGCTGCAGCCCGCTCTGCGGCGCAGGCTCGTTCCCATATCGGCGCTGCGGCTGCTGAGCCATGTCATAGCTTTCTCTTTCGTATTCGTAGTTCTGTCCGGCGTCACTCTGGTTTGCATAGTCCCGCCTGCCATAATTCTGATCGGAGTAGCCCTGCCCCCTGCGCTCCTGGTTCTCATAGCCATGTCCGCCATTGTCCTGCGGATATCCGCCGTCCGTTTGCTTCTTTGAATAGCCGTATCCCTTATATTCCTTAAGCGCCGCTTTCAGATCCCGTTTCTTCAGAAACTGGTTGACCGCAATAAAGAGCAGCACTACAGTGACCGCGATCAGGCCGTACAGCAGGTTGAGCAGCATCATAGATCTCTCGCGAAAGCTTCTGGTCTCTTCCTTCAGCGCATTGATCGTGTTCTCCGCCTCCTGCAGCGTCGTACGATCCACCTTGACATAGCGCGGATCCTCGGTCTCCGGCTCCGGCTCAGTCTCCGGTTCGGTCTGCGGCACTGGCTCCGTCTCCTGAACCGCGGCCGCACCGCTCTCTGTCACATGCAGATGATACGGATAGCGCTCTCCATTCTCTGCCTCCACCGTGATCTCAACCGTCGTCTCACCGTCCACGAGCTCCGTCCCCGTGATATCCACGATCCAGGCGTTTCCGTTTGTCGGAACCGGATCAAGCTCAAGCTGCTGCGTACCCGCAGGGACTCTCACCTCATACTCGGTCACCCCGTACGTAAACTCCGGGAACACCTCCGCTCCCTCGGTCAGGATCCCCAGATCGGCAAGGGAATTATCATTCGAACCCTCCCCGGCCATCGCGCCAAGCGCGCATATCCAGACCATGACAGCCACCGCTATGAACAGCGCGCTCCACTTGTAATTCTGCTTCCTCATCGTATCTGCACTCCTAACTAAAGCCTTCTCAAATCTCTATAGTTCCGCCTCGTCAATCGCCTTGCCGATGTCGCTTCTGCAATATTTGTTCTCAAACGACACCCAGCCGGCGGCCTCGTAGGCGTTCTTCCTTGCCTCTTTCAGATCGGCTCCGGTGGTCGTCACGCCGAGCACACGCCCGCCGTTCGTCACGATCTCATCCCCCGAGCGCGCAGTACCCGCGTGGAACACATAGTAGCCGTCCTTGCCCTTAAATGCATCCAGGCCTTTGATCGGATAACCCTTCTGATAACTGACCGGATAGCCCTGGGACGCGAGCACGACGCAGACCGCCGCGTTGTCCTCGAACTCAAGATCTACCTGGTCGAGCGTGCCGTCGATGCAGGCCTCGAATACGTCTATGATATCCGTCTTCATCCGCGGGAGCACCACCTGCGCCTCCGGGTCGCCGAAGCGCGCGTTGTACTCGAGCACCTTCGGTCCATCCGCCGTCAGCATCAGCCCGAAGAAAATGATGCCCTTGAACGGACGTCCCTCGGCCGCCATCGCGTCAACCGTCGGCTGATAGATGTATTTCCGGCAGTATTCATCCACCTCTTTGGTGTAGAACGGGCTCGGGGAGAATGTGCCCATACCGCCCGTGTTCAGACCGGTGTCCCCGTCTCCCGCGCGCTTGTGATCCTGCGCGGAGGTCATCGGCTTGATCGTCTTTCCGTCCACATAGCTCAGCACCGAAACCTCGCGCCCGGTCATGAATTCCTCGATAACCATGCAGTTCCCAGCGTCCCCGAACTTCTTGTCCGTCATGATCTGGCGCACCCCGGCCTCAGCCTCCTCCAGCGTATTGCAGATCAGCACGCCCTTGCCGAGCGCCAGCCCGTCCGCCTTGAGTACGATCGGGAGCTTCGCCGTCCTCAGGTAATCCAGCGCCGCCTGCGCGTCCGTAAAATTCTCGTACGCGGCGGTCGGAATGTGATATTTCTTCATCAGATCTTTTGAAAACGCTTTTGAGCCCTCGAGGATCGCCGCGTTCCTGCGCGGGCCGAACACCCGCAGCCCCTGCGCCTCAAACACATCGACAATGCCGCCCACGAGCGGATCGTCCATGCCGATGACCGTGAGGTCGACCGCGTGCTCCTTCGCGAACGCGGCCAGCTTCCCGAACTCCATCGCCTTGATATCCACGCACTCGGCGTACTCCGCGATCCCTGCGTTGCCCGGCGCGCAGTAAATCTTGTCCACCTTCGGGCTCTGCGCCACCTTCCAGGCAATCGCGTGCTCTCGTCCGCCGCTGCCTACGATCAATACCTTCATAAAACATATCCTCCGCATTTTCTATATAACAAGTCCAGGAAAGCCCTACGGATCGCTTCGCTGTTTCACGAAGACCGGGTTTTCATTTGATATATACTTTTCCATCCACAACCTTTACACGCCCGTTCGCGATCAGGTCGATCGCCTTTGGCAGGATCACCCATTCAGCCTGCTCCATCACCCTGCGCTGCAGGAGCTCCGGCGTATCGCCCTCGCAAACCTCCACAGCCTTCTGCAGGATGATCGGCCCGGTATCCGTGCCGCCGTCCGCAAAATGCACCGTGGCTCCGGTCAGCTTCACGCCGCGCGCAAGTGCCGCCTCGTGCACTGCCAGCCCATAGTAGCCTTTCCCGCAGAACGCCGGGATCAGCGCCGGATGGATGTTGATGATCCGGTTCTCGAA
>CANQWV010000027.1 GCA_947627645.1 uncultured Lachnospiraceae bacterium
ATATACGGAACGCCTACCTGACGGGACAGAAGGATGTGCTCCTTCGTCTGAGCCATAACACCGTCCGTAGCAGCAACTACGAGGATAGCGCCGTCCATCTGAGCAGCGCCGGTGATCATGTTCTTAACGTAGTCGGCATGGCCTGGGCAGTCAACGTGTGCATAGTGTCTCTTCTCTGTCTCGTACTCAACGTGAGCGGTAGAAATCGTGATACCACGCTCTCTCTCTTCCGGAGCCTTGTCGATGTTCTCGAATGCAACAGCCTCGCCGAGACCAAGTCTCTGATTCAGGGTCTTCGTGATCGCGGCCGTCAGAGTTGTCTTACCATGGTCAACGTGGCCGATGGTACCAATGTTACAATGCGGTTTGGTTCTTTCGAATTTAGCCTTTGCCATTTTGAATGTCCTCCTTAATAACTTGCTTTACGCATCATTTACTTTGCATTAAATTGGCTAGATTAGATTATATTTCAAATCTTCTATATTTTCAAGCCTTTTTCACTATTTATTTTGATTTCTCGTTCAGCACCTTCTCCTGCACGGACTTCGGAACCTGCTCGTAACGTTCAAAGAACATCGAGTAGTTGCCGCGCCCCTGCGTCTTGGAACGAAGGTCTGTCGAGTAGCCGAACATCTCCGCGAGCGGTACGAAGCCTTTCACCATCTTGCCGCCGCCGATGTCCTCCATGCCCTCGATCCGTCCACGGCGCGAGTTGATGTCGCCGATGACGTCGCCCATGTACTCCTCGGGCATCGTCACCTCCACCTTCATGATCGGCTCGAGCAGGACCGGATTGCCCTGTCTCATCGCGTCCTTGAACGCGAGGGAACCCGCGATGTGGAACGCCATCTCACTGGAGTCGACCTCATGGTAGGAGCCGTCGAACACGTTCGCGTGAACGCCGAGCACCGGATATCCACCGAGAATACCTGCCTTCGCAGCTTCCTCGATACCCTCTCCGACCGCCGGGATATACTCCTTCGGAATCGCGCCGCCGACAACGGTCGACTCGAACTGGAAGGTCTCCTCGCCGTTCGGATCCATCGGGGTGAAAATAACCTTACAATGACCATACTGGCCGCGTCCGCCGGACTGCTTCGCGTACTTGCTGTCCACGGTGACTTCCTTCGTGAAGGTCTCCTTGTAGGCCACCTGCGGCGCGCCCACGTTCGCCTCTACCTTGAACTCACGCAGCAGACGGTCGACGATGATCTCCAGATGGAGCTCGCCCATGCCCGCGATGATCGTCTGGCCGGTCTCCGGGTCCGTGTGAGCACGGAACGTCGGGTCCTCCTCCGCCAGCTTCGCGAGCGCCTCGCCCATTTTGCCCTGGCCAGCCTTGGTCTTCGGCTCGATCGCGAGCTCGATTACCGGCTCCGGGAACTCCATGGACTCGAGGATCACCGGATGCTGCTCGTCGCAGATCGTATCGCCGGTCGTAGTTGTCTTGAAACCGACCGCCGCCGCGATATCGCCGGAATACACCTTGTCGAGCTCTGCGCGCTTGTTCGCGTGCATCTGCAGGATACGGCCCACGCGCTCCTTCTTGCCCTTCGTGGCGTTGAGCACGTAGGAACCGGAATTCATCGTACCGGAATAGACACGGAAGAATGCCAGCTTACCCACGAACGGATCCGCCATGATCTTGAACGCCAGCGCGGAGAACGGCTCCTCATCAGAGGAATGTCTCTCCACCTCGTTGCCGTCCAGATCGGTGCCCTTGATCGCCGGGATGTCGGTCGGAGCCGGCATATACTCGACGACCGCGTCCAGAAGTTTCTGCACGCCCTTGTTGCGGTACGCGCTTCCGCAGCATACCGGCACGGCGGCGCACTCGCAGGTCGCCCTGCGCAGCACGGCCTTCATCTCGTCCACGGACGGCTCCTCGCCCTCCAGGTACTGCATCATCAGGTCGTCGTCCAGCTCGCAGATCTTCTCGACGAGCTCCGTGTGGTACAGCTCCGCATCGTCCTTCATATCCTCCGGGATATCGACGATGGAGATATCCTCGCCCTTGTCGTCATTGTAGATGTAAGCCTTCATCTCAAACAGGTCAACGATACCCTTGAACCAGTCCTCCTTGCCGATCGGCAGCTGCACGCAGATCGCGTTCTTGCCGAGCCTGCCTCTGATCTGGTCGACCGCAGCGTAGAAATCCGCGCCCATGATGTCCATCTTGTTGATGAACGCCATACGCGGGACATTGTAAGTGTCCGCCTGACGCCACACGTTCTCCGACTGCGGCTCAACGCCGCCCTTCGCGCAGAACACGCCTACCGCGCCGTCCAGCACGCGCAGGGAGCGCTCCACCTCTACGGTGAAGTCCACGTGGCCCGGGGTGTCGATGATGTTGATACGGTTCTCCAGCGCGCCCGCCTTCGGCTTGCAGTTCTCCTGCAGCGTCCAGTGGCAGGTCGTAGCCGCTGATGTGATCGTGATACCGCGCTCCTGCTCCTGCTCCATCCAGTCCATCGTCGCAGTGCCCTCGTGGGTATCGCCGATCTTGTAGTTGACACCGGTATAATAGAGAATACGCTCGGTCAGTGTGGTCTTACCCGCATCGATGTGAGCCATAATACCGATGTTTCTGGTTCTCTCTAATGGATATTCTCTTCCAGACAAAATTTTCTCCTCCTAATCGATCACATAAAAGACGTGTCGTACCGCGCTTCCTCCGCGCAGTACGGACACCGAATCTCCGGCAGAGCCCCATACCAGAACCAGAAAGCCTCCGCCAGAATCCTAAGTCTCGCCTTGAGCTGAATCGTTATCAATTGCCTTCCATGCAATCCGCCTTCGGTCAGAAACGATAGTGCGCGAACGCCTTGTTCGCCTCTGCCATCTTATGCATATCCTCTTTTCTCTTGACCGCAGCGCCGGTATTGTTCGCCGCATCCATCAGCTCGTTCGCCAGTCTCTCTTCCATCGTCTTCTCGCCCCTCTTGCGGGAGAACATGGTGATCCAGCGCAGCGCCAGCGCCTGGCGTCTGTCCGGCCTCACCTCGATCGGAACCTGGTACGTAGCGCCGCCGATACGTCTCGCCTTTACCTCGAGCACCGGCATGATGTTGTTCATTGCAGCTTCAAATACCTCGAGAGCCGGCTTGCCGGTCTTCTCTTCCATTCTGCCAAATGCGCCGTACACGATCTTCTGTGCGACACCCTTCTTACCGTCAAGCATGATGTTGTTGATAAGCTTGGTGACCACTTTGTTGTTGTACAGCGGATCTGCTAAAACGTCTCTTTTCTGAGTATGTCCTTTACGTGGCACGTTACTTCCCTCCTTAATAATCATTAGATCACAGGTACTCACGATCATGTTTCGTGTTCATGCTGAGGACTTCTTATATTCACCTGCAGCCACCCCGGCAATAAGAACTCCGCCTAACATAAGATGAAACAAAATCCGATTCGTGATAGAACTGACCAGAAACCGCGGATTACTTCTTCGCGTCTTTCGGTCTCTTGGCGCCGTACTTGGAACGGGCCTGTCTTCTCTTCGCAACACCTGCTGTATCAAGTGTTCCTCTGACGATATGGTATCTGGTACCCGGAAGGTCCTTCACCCTGCCGCCGCGGATCAGCACAACGCTATGCTCCTGAAGGTTGTGTCCCTCGCCCGGAATATAGCTCGTGACCTCGATGCCGTTCGACAGACGTACCCTGGCAATCTTACGAAGAGCCGAGTTCGGCTTCTTCGGCGTAGCAGTCTTTACCGCTGTGCAGACGCCCCTCTTCTGCGGGGAAGACGTGTTCGTCGCCCTCTTTCTCAGAGAATTGAACCCTTTCTGAAGAGCCGGTGCTGCAGACTTCTTCACAGATGTCTGTCTGCCTTTTCTAACTAACTGATTAAATGTTGGCACTACTCTTTCACCTCCTGATTAAGTTGAGTCTCGCTTCTTGTGGCTGCTAAAAATATGCGCAAAAAACCAATGCGTGTTAGCGCACTTCCCTATTATACGGACGGCCGCAGGGGTTGTCAAGAAAAACTTTTCCCGCCCGGCGCATTTTTTTGCATTTTGGGGCAAGGCGTCCAAGGCCCGGGAAATCCGCCGCGGATCCTGCGAAAGGCCGTCAAAAGGGCGCCGCACACGCGGCGCCCGTCTGTGACTCGCTCTATTTTCCTTCCGGCTCTCTCGCGCTTCGGCTTCCGCCAGGAAGCACAAGACCCGGATTCTCTTCCCCGATTCGGCTTCCACCTGGAAGAGTACGACCCGGATCTTCTCTCCCGTCTCAGCTTTCGCCCGGGAGTCCAAGGCCTGATTCCTCTCTCCCGCCTCAGCTTCTGCGCAGGAACTCAGGGATCTGGATGTCTCTCTCCTGCACCTTGCTCTCCGGGGTGCGCAGGCCGCTTGTGTTCACGGTCGGCGTGCGCAGCTGAACGGTCGGAGCCTTGTAGGACTGTGTCTGTCCGCTCTCGTTCCGGATAAAGCTGAAGTCCGTGGTCGACGCCCTGCTGCGGGACGCCGCCTTGCTGCTTCTCTCCTTTTCCTGCTCCTTCTCCTTCTGCTTCTTGAGCGTCATATCCTCAAGCCCGGTCGCGATCACGGTGATACTCGCCTCATCCGCGTATGTATCGTCGTACATCGCGCCGAAGATAATGTTCGCGTCCTCGCCGGCGATCTCCTGCACGTAGCTCGCCGCGTCGTTCGCGTCGATCAGGGAAATATCGCCGGAAATATTGATAATGACGTGCGTCGCGCCCGCGATCGAGGTCTCGAGCAGCGGACTGGAGACCGCCTGCTTGACTGCCTCGAGCGCCTTGTCGTCGCCCTTGGCCTGTCCAATGCCGATGTGCGCGATGCCCTTGTTGGTCATAACCGTCTGCACATCCGCGAAATCGAGGTTGATCAGCGCCGGCAGGTTGATCAGGTCCGTGATGCCCTGCACTGCCTGCTGGAGCACCTCGTCCGCCTTCTTGAGCGCCTCCGGCATGGAGGTCCTGCGGTCTACGATCTCGAGCAGCTTATCGTTCGGGATGACGATCAGCGTGTCCACGTTCTCCTTCAGACGCTCGATTCCCATCAGAGCGTTGGTCATACGCGTCTTCGCCTCGAAGCGGAACGGCTTCGTCACAACGCCGACCGTCAGGATGCCCATCTCCTTCGCGATCCCAGCGACGATCGGAGCCGCGCCCGTGCCGGTGCCGCCGCCCATGCCGCAGGTGACAAACACCATGTCCGCGCCCTGGACTGCCTGGCGGATCTCCTCCGCGCTCTCCTCGGCCGCCTGCTGGCCGACCTCCGGCTTCGCTCCTGCGCCAAGCCCTTTGGTAACCTTCTCGCCGATCTGGATCGTGGTCGGAGCCTTGCAGCGGAGCAGATCCTGCTTATCCGTGTTGATCCCGATAAACTCTACGCCTACGATTGTATCTTCAACCATTCGGCTGACTGCGTTGTTTCCCCCGCCGCCGACGCCAATCACGATAATCTTCGCAGCGGATTCCGTTTCGTTTGACATAATCTCTAACACCGTGTTTCCTCCTTTTTGTACCCGGCAGATCCCTTTTCCTGACATTCTTCCTCGGGAGCGCCTTGTTTATACTTCCCCTTCTTACGGCGGCGTATGTGCAGACTTTCCCCACCGCCCGATGTTCTGTTCTTATAATATAAGTTCTTGCGGAATTTATCAAGTCCCATTTTCAAAATAATAGTATCTTTTTGTAAAAAGTTCCGTCAAATGCAGGAGCTTCAGGCAGACAGACGGCCGTTTTCATGGACGGCTCCTTTTATCACCGCCGGCTTCCGGGCGCGGATGCGTCCCGTCACTGGATCAGCTCTCCCGTCGTAGAGTCAAACACATTCATGTAGGCGTCCACGACGTTTCCGTCCTCGTTGACCGTCACGCCCGGCACCGGGTTGCCGTACTCGTCGACGACGGTTCCGTTTTCCACATGGACGTTGTAGACCAGCGTGCCGGAAGAATTGAACACCATCGGATAGACGGTCTGTCCGCTTTGTCCGTCCCCATCCTGACCTGCCTGTCCATCTTCGCCGGATGCGTCTCCTTCTCCGCCGGAGCCATCCTGCCCGACAGTGCCTGCGTCTTCGTCCCCGGAGGCCTCGTCCGTGTCGTCCTCGCTGACCATCGGTTCGGACGGCGTGAACGGCACCTGCTCGTTGCGCCCGGTAAAGCCTTCCAGGTGGAGCGTTCCGCTCTGGCCGTCCAGCCTCGGCAGGATCTTGGCAAGATTGGCCACCTTTTCCTCCAGGTACTCATCCTGGCCGAGCTGGATCTCGATCGTATCGGTGAAAATCGTGATTTCCATATTATCGCCGAAGCGGATCTCCTCGACCGCCACGCCCTGATAATCCAGAAGCTGCGTCAGGCTGAGGATCGTCCGCAGCTGCGCGCCGCTCTCGGCCGGGAGCTTCTGGTAGATCAGCGGCTCCTCGGTCGCGAAGCCTGTCACGATCGGAATGCCGTCGTGCAACTGGTCAGAGATTTCGGTCACGGTCCCGTTCCGGTCGATGTAGACGTACCCGTCCTTTTCCAGATACGCCACCGGCGCCTCCTCTGTCACATGTACCTCCAGCTGCGACGGGGACTTCATCTGCACATGGAGCGTCTTCAGATAAGGCATCCCGGACGGCACCTTCCCATCCCTGTATTTCCACAGCATATATACTGTATTTTTCATAAACACATTGTGAAGCAGGTCAGCGGATATCTCCTCGGCAGAATGATAAGTGTTTCCGTATATCTTGATCTTGCTGACCCGAAACAGGAAGAGAAAGACGATCAGCAGCAGCACGGCAATCCCCGCCGCCACGATCTTCGTCATCCTCGCCTTTTTCCTCGCTCGCCTGTTCTGTACCATTTCTTCCCCCGTATTTCGTATCTTCTGCTTCGCGATTGTTCCGCTTTCTCTCATGGAATATCCGGATCGTCCCTCCCGCTGCCGGGAAGCGCTCAGGCGGATCCCTGCGTTCAGCCAAGCCATCGGATTTCCGCCCCAAGCCCGCGCAGATCCCTGCAGATGTCTTCGTATCCGCGCGCGATGTAGCCCGTATTCCGGATCACCGAGCGCCCGTTCGCCTGCAGCGCCGCGATCACAAGCGCCGCCCCGCCCCGCAGATCCGGCGCACACAGCTTTGCCGGCGCAAGACCCGGAATCCCTTTGACCACGGCGCAGCTGCCGTCGGTGCGGATCCTGGCTCCCATCTTCCGAAGCTCCGGAACCGTCCGGAAGCGGCTCTCAAAGATCGTCTCGCAGATGCGGCTCTCTCCCCGCGCCCGGCACAGCGCCGCCATCAAAGGCGACTGCAGGTCGGTCGGGAAGCCCGGATACGGCGCCGTCTCAAGGTAGGAAACCGCCCGGAGCGGACGGTCGGCGGTCAGCCGGATCCCGCCGTTCTCGCAGCTGACCACAGCCCCCATACCGCGCAGCACCGCCACCAGGGCGTCCAGCTGCCGGCATGGAATATCCTGCAGGAAAATCTCTCCCCGCGTCGCGGCCGCCGCGAGCAGGTATGTCCCCGCGACGATCCGGTCTGCCTTCATGCGGTAGCGCACCGCGCCGAGCTTTCTGCCCCCGCGGATGCGGATGCCGCCCTCTTCTGTGCGGCTGATATCTGCGCCGCGCCGCAGCAGGAAAGCACAAAGCTCGTCAATCTCCGGCTCCTGCGCCGCCCCGGCGATCACAGTCTCGCCGTCCGCGAGCACCGAGGCCAGAATCGCGTTCTCCGTCGCGCCCACGCTCGGCAGCGCGAGCCGCACAGGGCCGCCCTTCAGTTCCCCGGCGTCCGCTGCAATTTTTTCTTCCATATAAAAGCGTGCGCCCAGCTGCCGCAGCGCCGCGATGTGCTGGTCGATCGGACGCGCCCCGATCGCGCAGCCTCCCGGAAGCGGCAGCACCGCCTTTCTTCTCCGGCCGAGCAGCGCCCCCAGGAACAGGATGGACGAACGGATCCGCGCCGCCTCGTCCCCGCTTATCTCAAATTCGTTTGACCCGGACGCGTCAATGCTGACCGTCCGTTCCTCGCAGCTGATTCGGCACCCGAGGCGCCGCAGGATCTCCAGCGTGTCCGCCACATCCTTGATCTGCGGACAATTCTCTATGACACATACTCCTTCGCCCAGCAGGCAGGCCGCCAATATCGGCAGCACCGCGTTTTTGGAGCCTTGTATGCCTATCTCACCGTGCAGGGGCGCGCCGCCCATGATCTCAAGACCGTCCACCAAGTCCATCCCCCGGCTTTCCATCCCGTCCGGGACGCTTCCACGCCCCGTCCGGCACCATATACCTCAGTATATGCCGGCAGATATTCTTCTGTGACTCGCGCTCTTCGCGCCCCGGCTCGACAATCCCCTGCAGCTGTCTTCCTTCATGTCTGGCTCTGCGGCCTTCTGCGTTTTCACTGCCTCCCCGGACAGGCGCTGCACCGGCTCACCGACAGGGCCAGCCCCATCTCCGCGAGCAGGAAAAGCACCGAGGTGCCGCCGTAGCTAATGAACGGCAGCGTGATCCCAGTGTTCGGAATCGTGTTCGTGACCACTGCGATGTTGAGGATCACCTGGATCGCGATGTGCCCCATGATCCCGGCCACAAGCAGGGAGCCGAAAAGATCCGGCGCGTGCGTGGCGATCACCATGAAACGCCAGATCAGCAGCAGGAACAGCAGCATCAAAAGAGCCGCGCCAAAAAGTCCCAGTTCTTCGCAGATGACAGAAAAAATCATATCGTTCTGGGCCTCCGGCACGAAGCCGAGCTTCTGCAGGCTGTTGCCCAGCCCCCGCCCGAACAGTCCGCCAGAGCCGATCGCATACAGCCCCTGCATTGTCTGAAAGCCCTTCTCGTACTGCTCCGGATTGCGCCAGATTGCCAGACGCTCCAGGCGGTAGGATTCCAGGCTCAGGAAAATCCCCAGAAATCCCGTTCCCGCCAGAAGAATCCACAGGAAAGGCAGATATCTCGGATTGGAGATAAAGATCATCAGCACCGCGATCCCCAGAATAATGACCGCCGTGCTCAGATTGTTGGTGCCGACCAGCCCTATGATCGGCAGGACCATGAGCATTACCGCCGCGATCATCCGTCCGCTCTTCTTCTGATCCATGCGGCTCACCGCGTACGCAAGGAGCAGGATCACCGCAGGCTTCGCAAACTCTGACGGCTGAAAGGACAGCGGGCCGATCGACAGCCAGCGCTGCGAGCCGTTGTACGTGTCGCCGAACAGCAATACCGCCCCGGAGAGCGCGAGCGACAAAAGATACGCGGGAACCGCGAACCTGAGCAGCGTATGGTAATCCATGCACGCCACCACGTACATAGCCGCGAGCCCGAGCGTCAGGGCAAGAAGCTGCTTCTTAAAATAATAGGCGGAGTCCCCGAAGCGCACCCGTCCGTTGTACGCGCTCATGCTGTAGAGCACGACCATGCCGAACACTGCCAGAAACAAAACAATCACAAGCAGAACACTGTCTGCTTTTCCGTATTTTGTGTGCATAACATCCACTCCCCCCTATGCCAGCTGATTTACCAGTTTCTGAAAGCCGAAGGGCCTCAAATACGGCAGCGTTATGTCCCTATGCCAGCTGATTTACCAGTTCCCGAAAGCCGAAGGACCTCAAATACGGCAGCGTCATGTCCCCTATGTCAGCTGATTCACCAGTTCCTTAAAGCGCCTGCCCCGCACTTCGTAATTCGGGAACATCCCCCAGCTCGCGCAGGCCGGCGAAAGCAGAACAGCGTCGCCGCTTTCTGCCCGGTCGGCGCAGAACTGCACGGCCTCCTCCAGCGAGTCCGCGAGAACAATGTCCTGAAAACCGCACGCTCTGGCCGTCTGCGCTATTTTTTCCCTCGTCTGTCCGATCAGCACCAGATATTTTACCTTGCCGTCGAACGCCCGGATCCATTCCTCATAGGAAGAATTCTTGTCGTAGCCCCCGCCGATCAGCAGCGTCGGGCGGTCCATCGCCTGGATCCCCTTGATCGCCGCGTCCGGGTTTGTCCCCTTGGAATCATTGTAATAGACGACGCCGCGATACTCCCGCACAAATTCGATGCGGTGCTCGACCGCCTTGAAACGGCAGATCACCTCGCGGACCGTCTCCGCGGGCACGCCGTACGCGAGTGCCATCGCCGACGCGGCCATCACGTTCTCGTAATTGTGCAGCCCCACCAGGTTCAGCTCCCGCACAGAGCAGAGCCGGATCCGGCTGCCGCCCACTGCATATATGATATCCTCATTTTCGAGATAAATTCCTTCTTCCAGCACACGCCGGCTGCTGAAGTACAAAACTCTTGGAATCCCGGCCTTCAAGGTCTCCCCGAAGCTCCGGAGAATCTCATCCTCATAGTTGAGCACACAGACGTCGTCCGGACCCTGGTTCTTCGTGATCAGCTCCTTGACCCTTATGTACTCTTCCATCGTGTGGTGCCGGTTCAGATGATCCGGCGTGATGTTCAGGATCGCACTGACTCTCGGCGCGAAGGTCTCGATCGTCTCGAGCTGGAAGCTGCTGATCTCGGCCACCGTGACCGCCTTCTCCGTCATCTGCGCCACAGCGCCCGTGTAAGAATTCCCGATGTTGCCGACCACGTACACCTCGTCCGCGTACGCGCGCATGATCTCGCCCAGCAGGCTGGTCGTCGTCGTCTTGCCGTTCGTACCGGTGACCGCGAGCACATCGCCCCGGCCGCATTCCCAGGCCAGCTCGACCTCGCCCCAGATGCGGATCCCCGCCGCGCGGAACCTCTCCACAAGCGGCAGATCCGTCGGCACGCCCGGACTCAGAATCACGAGCGAGAGCTGTCCAAGCTGCTCGTCCCCGAGCTCCCCGAGCACGATCTGCAGCCGGCTCTCTGTCAGCCGCGCATCCCTCTTCGATCGCTGCGCTTCTGTCCTCTCCGGCCTCGCGCCAGCTTCCGATACCTCTGCCAGCCACGCCCCGGTCTCTGAGGTCTCTGTCAGCCGCACGCCCGCCTCCGCAAGCTTTCCGCGCAGCTGCGCCTCGTCCAACTCCGCATTTCCGTCATACAAAATAATGTCCGCGCCCTGTTCCGCCAGCAGCTTCACCGCGCCGATGCCGCTGATGCCGGCTCCAAAGACCAGGACTTTTTTTCCGTTGAAATCCATTTCTCCTCCTACACCGGCGGCTGATTGCGCCGGTCTTTTTCTTCTATATTAATCTGTCCTGCAGCACACACTCCGGATCCTTTTTCCAGCTCACCCGATTCCCACGAGCCCGAGCAGGCACAGGAACGCCGTGATCACGGTGAACACCGTCACGACGCGCGTCTCCGACCAGCCGCAGAGCTCAAAGTGATGGTGGATCGGCGCCATCTTGAAGATGCGCTTGCCGCCCGTCTTCTTGAAATAGGTCACCTGGATGATGACCGAAAGCACCTCCACGAGATAGATCAGTCCCACGATCAGGATAAAGACCGGCATCTTCATCATGTAGGCGGAGCCCGCCACGAAGCCGCCGAGCGCGAGGGAGCCGGTGTCCCCCATGAACACCTTCGCCGGGTACACGTTGAACAGCAGGAAGCCCAGAAGAGCCCCCGTGACTGCCGCCGTCAGCGGCTCGATGCCGCCCCCGAGCACCAGCGAGGCCACCGTGTAGAAAACCGCGACCATCGTCGTGACGCCGGTCGCAAGGCCGTCGAGGCCGTCCGTGAAATTCACGCCGTTGACCGTGCCGATCACCGCAAAGTACGCCAGCGGGATCGCCACGACACGCATCACCGTGCCGGAGATCACCGTGCCGCCCGAGAACGGGATCAGCAGCTCCAGGCAGGACGGATCCATGAACCAGATGTATGCGATGAAAACCGTGGTCACGATGATCTGCCCGAACATTTTCTGCTTCGGGTAGAGACCGTCCGAACGCCGCAGCACGACCTTCAGATAGTCGTCGAGAAAACCGATGATGCCGAAGCCGACCACCAGGAACAGCACCGGAACCATGCGCGGAAAACGCCTGAGGTAGAACAGCGAGGTCACCGCGACGCTGATCAGTATGATCAGGCCGCCCATCGTCGGCGTTCCAGCCTTTTTCAGGTGCGACTTCACGCCCTCCTCGCGCTCCGTCTGCCCCACCTTCAGCTTCTGGAGGAAGGGGATCACGAACGGGCTCAGGGCCACACTGATCGCAAACGCGACAAATAACGGGATCAAAACATCTTGATTAAGTATCATCACACACCTCTTCTTTTCTTTCTTTTGTGTTTTCTCTGATCAAACGCACAAGCTCCAAATCTTCAGCCGCCGAAGCAGCTTTTCCCGGCAGCCGGCCCTGCGAACCCAGGCAGCCTTTGTCCTTGAGCCGCAGCTCCTCTTCTGTTTTATCATATTTAGGCTGAATATTCAGCCTACGCTCTCTCTATCCCCAGATAAGGCAAAATATTTTCAAACATTCCCCGGATCACGGGAGCCGCGATCGTCCCGCCATAGTAGACGCCCTGCGGATTGTTGATAATGCACAGGCCGAGCACCTGCGGATCATCCGCCGGTGCAAAGCCTATGAAGGAGGATATGTATTTGTTCGCGCTTCTCGGCAGCGTCTCCGACGTGGCCGTCTTGCCGCCGATGCGGTAACCTTCGATGTACGCGTTCTTCCCGGAGCCGCCGTCCACAACCTGCTCCAGCAGGTAGCGCATGGTCTTCGACGTCTCCTCGGAGAGGATGCGCCTGCCGTCCTCGTGCTGAAAAACGCCAAGCAGCGTGCCGTCCCTGTCCTGCACACGCACGCCAAGGTGCGGGGTCACGCGGATCCCGCCGTTGATGATCGAGCTGACCGTGGCGGCGAGCTGCACCGGCGTGATCTGGAAGGACTGGCCGAACGAGATCGTCGCCAGCTCCACCTCGCCGACATTCTCTTTCTTGTGCATGATCGTGGCCGCCTCGCCCGGGAGGTCAATCCCGGTCTTCTGGTTCAGCCCGAACTGATCGAAATATGCAAAATAGCGGTCGACGCCAAGCCGAAGCCCAACTTCGATAAACACCGGATTGCAGGAATTCTGGATGCCCTGCACGAATGTCTCGGCCCCGTGCCCGCCCACCTTGTGGCAGCGGATCCTGCGGTCCTCCACGATCTTGAAGCCCGGGCAGGAAAAGCCATCATTTAAGGAGACCACTCCGGCCTCCAGGCCTGCGGACGCCGTGATAATCTTAAACGTCGAGCCAGGCTCATAGGTGTCGTTGATGCAGCCGTTGCGCCACATCCGGTTCAGGGCGTCCTGCAAGGCTTCGCCCGAAAGTCCGGCCGCGTCCGCCGCCGAGGCAACCTGCCCCTCCGCGGCAGCTGAAACGCTCTGCGCGCCTGCATTCTCCGCGGAAACGCCCTGCCCATCCGCAGCGGCAGAAACGACCTGTCCGGCCGCCAGAGCGTTCTCTCCGTCTGTCCCAGCCGCCCCCTCCGCAGTCTCCGGCAGATACTCCGGCAGCAGCGTGTACGGATCGTTCAGGTCGAACTCCGGCACGTTCGTCATCGCGTAGATCTCGCCGTTTTGCGGGTTCATGATCAGGATTGAGACGCTGTCCGCCTGCTTCTGCTCCATGACCTGGTATGCGGCCTGCTCCGCGTATTTCTGTATGTTGTAGTCCAGGCTGGTCACGAGGTCGCTGCCTGCGACGGGCTCCTCGCGGCTCTCCCCCGTGTCCGGAAGCTCCACGCCCCGCGCGTCGGTCAGGGTCAGGATCCTGCCGGGCGTCCCGGACAGCTCCTCCTCATACTCGACCTCCAGCCCGATGATGCCCTGGTTGTCGCCGCCCGTGAAGCCGAGCACCTTCGACGCCATGCTCCCGAACGGATAATATCTGCGGTAGTCCTCATCGACCTTGACGCCCGCCAAATTATAGCTGCGGATCCGGTCGCCGATCTCCTTGTCGACGTTCTGCCGGATGCGCTCGATCGAGCTGACCTTCTCGACGCGCTTGCGCACGGTCTCCTCCGAAAGGGAAAGCTCCTTTGCGAGTACCGTGATCACCCGCTCCGGCTCCTCGATCTGGCTGTGGATCACGGACACGGTGCAGACGGTCCGGTTGTCCGCCAGGACAGTCCCGTTCCGATCCAGGATCCGGCCGCGCGCCGCCTTGATCGAGCGCTCCCGCTCGTGCAGATCCTTCGCGAGCGTCGCATAGTGCTCGGAATCCGCGATCATCAGCTGCGCCAGCCGGCCTATCAGCAAAAGCAGCAGCAGCGCGCACCCCAGAAAGATCACCACCATCTTGCGGCGGTGGAAAGACCTTGTCTTCTGCATAGGACAGCCTCACAAAAGTTTTAGTATAGTATATTATCGCTTGCCGGAACCTATGCGCCAACTATATTTATTCCTGCTCTTCTTACTATTCTTCCTCCCGCATTCCTGTCCTTCTGCTCTTCTTATTATTCTTCCGCCCGTATCCCTGTTCTTTCTGTTCTTTCTGTTCTTTCTGTTCTTCTGTTCTTGCTGCTCTTCTTTCTATAATCTATTCCTGCTCTTCTTCCTCTTCGTTCGTCGCCGTGCCGTCCCAGATGGTCGCCTGGTCCGCCGCGCCTTCGTTCTCGGCCGGCGGGAGCGCGAGGCCCGGGTTGTCCACCTTCGGATCGATGTTTTCCGGCTCCTCTGTCTTCTTCACAAAGGAAACCTTATTCATCACCGCGTCATAGACCGTGCCGTCCTCCGCGATGTACGCGCCTGCGATCTCATTGCCGTTGCTGTCGACGATCTTTCCGTCCTCCACCCGGGCGTCTGTGTGGTAATTCCCGTACGAGTCGATCGCGTCGAAGATCTGCACGATGTCGTCGGCCACATCCTCCCTGCTCAGGCCCATCGCGGCAAGGTCGGCGTCCGTCACCGATTCCGTCGGGTATACGCCCAGATACGGCAGCGCCTCCATCGCGATCTTGCGGTATATCTCCTGCGCAAACGTGCTGTTCGCCTGATCCGGCACATTCGGCTCGTCGACGACGACGTAGATCAAGACCTCCGGGTCGTTGATCGGGGCCGCGCCGATGAAGGAAACCAGATATTTGCCCTTCGCACGCATACCGGTGTCCGGGTCGATTTTTTCCGCGGTACCGGTCTTTCCGCCGATGCGGTAGCCGGGCACCTGCGCGTGGCGTCCGGTACCCTCCTGCACCGCCACCTCCAGGTAGCCGCGCATGATCTCGGAGACGTCGTTTGAGATTGTCTGCTTCAGCAGCAGGCTGCCGGAGCTTTTGATCACTTTTCCGTTTTCATCGAGGATTTTGTCCACCACATGGGGCTGGTAGTAATAGCCGCCGTTGATCACCGCCGAGAACGCCGTGATCTCCTGGATCATCGTGCAGGTAAGCCCCTGGCCGAACGTACAGGTCGCCAGCTCGACCTCGTTCATCGTGTCGCGCGTGTACACCGACCCGGCGCCCTCGTTCGGCAGATCGATCCCGGTCGGCCTGCCGAAATTAAACAGATTCTGGTATTGGATAAAACGCGGCACGGTCATCTTCATGCCGATCTGCATGAGGCCGTCGTTGCAGGAGTTCTTGAGCACGTCGCCCAGCGACTCGTCCCCGTGCGCGTTTGGATAGGCGTCGCAGTGGATCTCCGTGTCGGTGATGAACTCGCCGCCGTCGCAGTAGAAATGATCGTTCGGCGTCACCGCCCCGCACTCGAGCGCGGAGGAGACCGTGATCGGCTTGAACGTGGAGCCCGGCTCAATGCCGTCCGAGATGCAGAAATTGCCCCACATATCATACAGGGCCTCCACATGCTTCGGTTCGTTCATGGACTTGACCTCTGACTCTGTATGCCAGGCGCTCAAGTCCGTCGGATTGTTCAGGTCGAAGCCGGAATTCGTCGCCATCGCGAGGATGGCCCCGCTGTTCGGGTCCATAATGATGACCCCGATGTTCTTGGCCCCGTGCTTGGCGGTGCCGTCGTCGTGGTCCTCCCCGTATGTCTCGTCAAACTCGGCGATGTATTTCTCCACGATCTGCTGGACATTGATGTCGATCGTCGTCTGCAGGGTGTTCCCGTTCTGCGGCGCGATCGTTTTTCTCTGGTATTCCTGATTCTCGTTGAGATAGCCGAACACACGGCCGTTCGTCCCCTTGAGCTGGTCGTCGTAGTAGGCCTCGAGGCCCACGACGCCGCCTTCTGAATTCGAGAAACCAACGACGTTGCTCGCGAGGCTGTCCAGCGGATACTTGCGGATGTACTGATCCTCGAACCAGATCCCCTTCACCTTCTGGATCTCCCGGTAACGCTCCTTGCGCGCCTCATCGTCCAGGCTGTCGTCGTCGTAGGAATGCATATACGCCGTGTACGCTTCCTTATCCTCCTCCGTCATCATCTGCCGCAGGATCTGGTACTGGCTATTCTTCGTCTTCTCTGAAGTGAGCAGCTCGCGCAGCTCGTCGCCATCCAGCCCGAACAGCGTCGTCAGGGCCCTGATCGTCGCGTCGGCGTACTCCTTGGCCTTCTTCTCGTCCTCGTTGACCGCATAGCAGTCCAGGACCAGGTTGTACACCTTCTCGCAGTAGGCCAGCGTCCTGCCGTTCGCGTCGACGATGTCGCCCCTCCTGCTGTAGAGGGTCTGGCTGTCATAATTCTCCTGCGAGAGCACCTCCTTCGCGTAGAGGTCGCCGTTCTCCACATTGATGAATACGATGCGCAGAAGGATAACGATCAGAAACAATAAAACGAATGCAAATACAGCCAGAAGCTTTATTTGCATTTTACGCGTAAACCTTCGTTCTCTTTTTCTCATACGGCTGATTTTCGCCAATTACTTCACCACCCGAATCATGCTCTCACGGCCCCTGCCGCAGACGCCAGGCCCGATTCCGGCTCCTATTCCCTGGGTACCTCGGTGTACTGCCTCACATAATCGTTGTTCTCCAGCTCGTAGGTGACGATCTGAGACTTTTTCGCGTACACCATGCCGAGCTCGTTGACCGCGACGTCCTTCACACGCTCCATGTCCACGCTCGCGATGACCTGGTCGTACTTCGAGTCGTTCTCAAGGATGGCCGCGTTGAGCTTCGTTTCCAGCGAGGTCACCTGCTTCTGGAGCCGCGTTTCCTTAACCTGCAGCTGCAGGAAGTTCACACAGGTGAACATACAGACTGCGGCGGCAATCGCCAGGAACAGCACGTAGCCCAGGTTCATGGACAGGGCGTACTCCCTGCTCTCCTTCGCCGCCGGGCGGGCGGACGGCGCCCTTCTTCGCTCCCGGGACTCCGGGGCTTCCTGAAGCTTGCGCACGGCCGTGCCGTCCACGTACACATATGTCCTCTCGTTCTGATTTCTCCCCTGCGGGCCGCGCGGCGCGCCGCCCCTTCTCTGAACCTCTCCCATTTTTCTACCCCTGTGTGCTTGTGTGCGCAGCTATCCTCTCCCTTCACGGACAGCTGCCTTATACTCCCGCTCGAACACCCTCAGCTTCGAGCTTTTGGCCCTTGTATTTTCTTCCAGCTCCCGCTGCGACGGAACGATCGGCTTGCGTGTGACGACTCTTCCTTTCGGCTTTTTCCCGCACACACAGACCGGAAACTCCCTCGGGCAGGTACATGGATTTTCGTTTTGTCTGAATTTGTCCTTTACGATCCGGTCCTCCAGCGAGTGGAACGTGATCACGCAGATGCGTCCCCCGTCGTTCAGAAGATCGATCATGTCGTCCAGTGAGTCTTCCAGGACCTCCAGCTCCCGGTTCAATTCGATCCGGATCGCCTGGAAGGTCCTTTTGGCCGGGTGTCCCCCCGTCGCTCGTGCTTTCGCCGGTATCGCCGCTTTTATAACATGAATTAACTCCCCAGTTGTTTCCAGTGTCTTAGAATTCCGTGCAGTGACGATGTGCCTGGCGATATTCTTCGCGAACCGTTCTTCCCCGTAATCGCGGAGGATCCGGTACAATTCCGATTCGCTGTACCCGTTCACAATATCCCTGGCCGTTACGCTCTGCCGCTGATCCATCCTCATGTCCAGCGGTGCGTCCTCCCTGTACGTAAAGCCGCGGCTTGCCTCATCGAGCTGATACGATGAGACCCCCAGATCCAAAATGACTCCATCTACAGATGTAATGCCTAACTGACCAAGCACCTTCCTCATCTCGCGGTAGTTCGCGCGGACGATCGTTACCCGGTCCTTGAACAGCTCCAAGCGCCTCGTGGCCGCCTCGATCGCGGCTGCATCCTGGTCTATGCCGATCAGTCTGCCCTTTTCAGACAACCGGCTGCAGATCTCGCAGGAATGTCCCCCGCCGCCAAGCGTGCCGTCCACATAGATCCCGTCTGGTCTTATGCGCAATTCTTCAATACTTTCGTTCAGCAGGACTGGCTTATGTCTGAATTCCATATAATCCTCCCCAGATTAAAGTGTCATTCCGCAGTCGGCCATGTCCTTCAGAATGTCGTTCACATCATCGTAAGTATTGTTCTCCGTCCAGATTGCCATATCCCAGATCTCAACGCGGTTTGTGTTGCCGATGACCATCACATCCTTGTCCAGATGGGCGTATTCCCTCTGTTTCTGTGTCAGCAGGATCCTCCCCTGCTTGTCCAGCTCGCATATGGTCGCCCCCGACGACATGAAACGCATGAATTTTCTGGCGCTCTCGTTGTTCAGTGGCAGAGCGCGCAGCTTCTGGTCGATGACCAGCCATTCATTTACAGGAAACACAAAGAGGCAAGGATCCAATCCCTTCGTCACGATGAACTCGTCCCCCAACAAGTCCCTCAGCTTCGCCGGGATGATAACTCTGCCTTTGGTGTCTATTGTGTGGCTGTATTCTCCTGTAAAAAAGTTTATGGATGACATGGCACACCTCAGCTGGCGTAGCGGCGTCCCTTCCGATATGGTTTATTATGATTCTTTATGATTTCTGGGATTGTACCCTCCACAGTCCCCACTTCACAACCATATCGCACCACTCTCCACCACTTGGTTTTCATCATACCGCAAAATTGCACAAAAAACAATGCTTTTTTTCAAATAAAGTTTTTACATTTTGGTTAATTCAACAAATACACTATATCTGGTAGAAAAAGAAAAGGCCAACGCGAAATATTGCGCTGACCTTTTTCCTGTCTTCTGTTTTTCTCTGTTTCAGCCCTGTTCTGCCCGGGCTTTCCCCCTGCCGGGAGCCTTTTTCCGGGTCACTGGCAGTCCATATACTGCTCGATCAGCCGGTCGAGCGTCCGGCTCTGCTCGTAGGCGTCCCCCACCGTGACGCCACTTTCGAGCAGGGCGTTGAGCTTCTTACGTTCTTCCTCTATTCTTTGCATTAACTGTTCTTTCTGATTCATAGTCATTCGTTCCTTTCCCATATTTTTTTCCAATCATCAGCAGTACGGCAGCAGCGGCCGCGAGGATCCCCGAGAGCACCTGCGACACTGCTGCATTTGTTCCGGGCCACAAAAGCTGGTCTGTGCGCAGCCCTTCGATCCACAGCCTTCCCGTGCCGTATAACAGCAGATACGCCAGAAAAACCATGCCGTCAAATCTCTTTTTCACGCGAAACGTCAGAAACAGGAGAATCAGCAGCACGCCCAGATTCCACAGCGACTCGTAGAGAAACGTCGGGTGCACCTGCACGTAAGCCACATCGCCGACCGTCCTGATGTGCGCGCGCATCGCGTCTGTGATCTCGTGCGCCCGCACGTCGCTCACCGGAAGCTGCATCGCGAGCAGGCTGTCCGTATACTCCCCAAAAGCCTCCCGATTGAAGAAATTTCCCCACCGGCCAACTATCTGTCCCCACACAAGTCCGATGACGGCGGTGTCGAGCGCTCGAAAACACCCCACTTTCTTCCACCTTGCAGCCACAAGCACTGTAATCACTCCGCCGATCACCCCGCCGTAGATGGCGAGCCCTCCCTGGCGCAGATTGACGATCTCGGCCAGATGCTCCCGGTAGTAATCCCACGAGAACACGACGTAGTAGATCCGCGCGCAGATCACAGAGGCCACGATCGCCGTGAGCCCCAGATCGAAATACTTGTCCGGATCCTGCCCCGTCGCCTTCGCCACCCGCATCGCGAGCAGCAGCCCCGTGACCATCGCGAGCGCGAGCACGATCCCGTAGCAGGCGATCTCAAAGCCGCCGATCGACACGGACTTGATCACATGATCCAGGGTGATCCCAAGATGCGGAAAACGTATCGAGCCATTCATGCGGGGAACCTCCTTCTCTCTGATAAATGATCCAGTGCATATCTGCCAGGCTCATGACGCCCACTCACACATTGAAGCGGAACAGGATCACGTCCCCATCCTGCACCACATAGTCCTTGCCCTCGAGCCGGACGAGCCCTTTCTCCCTGGCGGCCGCGGACGAGCCGCAGTCGAGCAGGTCGCGGTAGTTGACGACCTCCGCGCGGATAAAGCCGCGCTCAAAGTCCGAGTGGATCTTTCCGGCCGCCTGCGGAGCCTTCGTGCCCTTCTTGATCGTCCAGGCGCGGGTCTCTGTCTCTCCGGCGGTCAGATAGCTCAGAAGCCCCAGGAGAGAATAGCTTGCCCTGATCAGTTTCTCCAGACCGGACTCTTTCAATCCAAGATCTTCGAGAAACATCTGCTTTTCCTCCTCGTCGAGCTCCGCGATCTCCTGCTCGATCTGCGCGCAGATCACAAAGACCTCGCTCCCGGAGGACGCCGCGTATTCGCGCACCGCCTGCACGTAAGCGTTCGAGGCCGCGTCATCCGCGAGGTCGCCTTCCGCCACGTTCGCGGCAAAGATCACAGGCTTCGCCGTCAGCAGGTTGTACTGGGACATCCACAGCTCCTCGTCCTCGTCCGCCGGCGCGTAGGTGATCGCCAGCTTCTCCGACTCGAGATGGCTCTTCAGCTTCTCCAGCAGCGCGAGCTCCTTCGCCTGTACCTTGTCGTTCCTGGCCGCGCGCGCCGTCTTCGCGATGCGCCGCTCCAGGATCTCCAGGTCTGAAAAGATCAGCTCCAGATTAATCGTCTCGATGTCGCGGACCGGGTTGACCGAGCCGTCCACATGGATCACGTTGGGATCATCGAAGCAGCGCACGACGTGCACGATCGCGTCCACTTCCCGGATGTTCGCGAGGAACTGGTTCCCCAGCCCTTCGCCCTTTGACGCTCCCTTCACGAGTCCGGCGATATCCACAAATTCGATCACGGCCGGCGTGGTCTTTGCCGAGTGGTACAGCTCTGTCAACAGCTGCAGGCGCTCGTCCGGCACAGCGACGACCCCGACGTTCGGATCGATCGTGCAGAACGGGTAGTTCGCCGACTCCGCGCCCGCCTTAGTCAGGGAGTTGAACAGCGTGCTCTTCCCCACATTCGGCAGTCCTACAATTCCAAGCTTCATAGTTTTCTCTCCATTCTCATCTCTTGTATTTCTTTTTCCTTTCCTGCATGCAAGTCACAGTTTAGCACATAAAGCGACAAGAAACAATAGCTTCCGCCAGAAACCGCTCGACATAATTCCCCATACAGGCGGCAAAAAAGCAGTTCGGGCCGCCGCGCAGAATCGCGGCAGCCCTCCGTATGTCCCGAAAAAACGGGGAAATCATCCTTAAATTATCCTTCCTCCCTGCAGCCTCGTCGCTCCGAAATTTGTCGAAAAGTTTCGCGGCTGCAGGCGTCCTTCCGCTGCGCCAGACGCCGCCGCCCCGGCCGATACAAGAGCGACGACTCCGCGCTTCCACCAGTCTCTGCGGCTGCCCGTCAAATGCGATGTTGTCGCTTCTGCCGGCCTCTGCGGCTTCCCGTCAAATGCGACGTTGTCGATTTCGCCGGCCTCTGCGGCCTTCCGTCTCAGTACCGTTTCCGCTCCCCGAGCTCCCGCGCGAAGAGGACGTAGTTGTCGTACCGCGAGCGGGCGATCCGCCCCTCCCCGAGCGCCGCCTTCACCGCGCAGTCCGGCTCGCTGATGTGCATACAGCCCTGGAAACGGCACTGCCCCTCGTACGGCGCAAACTCGTCGTAGGAGTCCCTCAGCTGCTCCGGCGTGATATCCTGCAGATAGAGCGAGCTGAAGCCGGGCGTATCCAGGAAATAGGTATCCCTGCGCAGCACGATCAGCTCCGTATGGCGCGTCGTGTGCTTCCCGCGGCCGATCTTGCGGCTGATCTCCCCGACCTCCATCTGTACGGACGGCTGCAGCGCGTTCGTCAGGGAGGATTTTCCCACGCCCGACGGCCCTGCGGCCACCGTGGTCTTTCCGTCCAGGAGGCTTTGCACCTCCTCGATCCCCTCGCTCCGCGCCACGCACAGGAAACGCACGGCGCTGCCGCAGTCCCGGTAAGTCCGCGCGAGCGCCTCCCGCTCCTCCGGCGTCGTCAGATCCGTCTTATTGAAGCAGACGACCACTGGAATATCCTGCTGCCGCATCATGAGCAGGAAGCGGTCCAGGAGATTCAGGTTCGGCTTCGGATCCGCGGCCGCAAAGACCACAAGCGCCTGATCCACGTTGGCCGCCGCCGGGCGGATGAGCGCGTTCCTCCTCGCAAGCAGCCGGTCGACGTTCCCCGTCCGCTCCTTCTCATCGATCACCGATATTTCCACATTGTCCCCGACCAGCGGCTTCTTCCCGTCCTTCCGGAAGATCCCCTTCGCCCTGCACTCGTAGAGCGCGCCGTCCTCCGCGTGCACATAATAGAAGCCGCCGATCCCTTTTATGATCTTTCCACGCATCAATTCACCTGATAAAACGCGATTCCCGGGTACTCAATCTTGCTGGTAGCCTCGCCCGTCACCGGGTCGAGCAGATAGACATAGGCGGTTCCGCCCGTCACGCCTGCCGCGCCGTCCACCTGCAGCCGGTACGGGAATGCCGTCGTCCCTTCAAACACCGTCGTCTCGCCCACGCCGTCCTGAAGCAGGGTGATCCGCACCGGCTGGTCCGCATAGCCGACCGGCGTCTCCAGGGAAGCGTCGCAGCGCCACGCGCCCGCAGCGCCCGCCGTATCCGCGGGCGTCCCGTCCGCAATGCCGCTCTGGCCTGTGGCCGACCCGTCCGCAGTGCCGCTCTGGCCTGTGGCCGTCCCGCCCGCAGTACCGCTCTGACCCGGGGCCGTCCCGTCCGCGCCTACCGTGTTCTGGAGCCGCATTGTACATAAAAGTGTAATGAAG
>CANQWV010000028.1 GCA_947627645.1 uncultured Lachnospiraceae bacterium
TAATTCCTTTTGCCGCCGCATATGCGGACGGTGCAAGCATTGCCATCCCGAAGGACCAGAGAAATTCGTTTACCATCAGCGGCGAGCCCTTGAGCAGGATCTTCTTTACCAGATTTGACGGCACGCGCAGGCTCTGCCACGCGCCCTTGATAAACGGGAAGGCCTCCGCCCTGCGGTGCGTCCACACCATGATGGCCACGCACTCCACGAAACGGGAAGTCACGGTCGCAATCGCCGCGCCCTGCACGCCAAGACGGGGAGCCCCGAATTTTCCGAAGATCAGGATATAGTTCAGCACCGTGTTCGTCGCAACCGCGGCAATCCCGGCGCGCATCGGCGCGACTGTCTCGCTGCACTCGCGCAGTGTGCTCGCATAGATCTGCGCAAAAGCGAACGGAACCATCCCGGCCAGCATGATCCTCAGGTATGCGACGCCGTATTTCAGCGTCTCCTCCACGCTGCCGACCTCGCTGTTCCCGTGCAGGTACAGAGAGATCAGCGCATCTCCCTTTCCATACAGAAGCAGGATCCAGACGAACGCGAACAGCATCATGGACACAAGCTTAAAGCGGAAGGTGCTGCGCTGGCCTTCCGCATTGCGGCTTCCGAAAAACTGCGCCCCGAAGATCCCCGCCCCGGAGAGCATACCGAAGGTGCTGACGTTGAACACGAACATCAGCTGGTTGGCTACCGCCACGCCCGACATCTGCTCGGTTCCCACGCGCCCGATCATAATATTATCCAGCATGGAGACGAAGTTCGTAACCCCGTTCTGCACTATGATCGGAACCGCGACCGAGAGCGCCATCTTATAAAACTTTTTATCTCCGATGTATTTTCCCATATTCTTCCTTTCCCTCCTGCTTCCATCCGGGTGTCAGCTTCACGCGCCGTCCGGGTTATGCATATGCTCGGCAGTCCCGTCTCCCTGTCCGACTCCGCTCGTATCACTGCGGGAAAGGAAGTGAATCCGCTATTCATTGCAGAGCCGTCATGTAGGTTTTCTCTCAGCTCCGGCGTTCCGTTTCAGAATGAACACTCCTGTCCCGTTCTTTTCATTGAAGGTATGCTTCTCCGCAATCTTATATTCTCTCTGCCCTCTAAGTCCCTCCAGCAACAGCTGCGGCTCTGTCGTATAGAGGACAAGCACGGCCTCCGGCTGAAGGTATCTGCCTGCCACGGCAAGGAAATTCCGGTAGAGTCCCCGGATCTCCTGCTCCGGATGATTCGCCGTCACCTGCGGCAGATCCGTGATAATCTCGTCAAACAGGTATCCATGCTCAAACGCAAAGAAGTCCTTGTTGACGTAATAGACCTTACAGCCCGCGCGCTCTGTGTTTTCTTTCGCCTTCTCGACCGCCTCGCCGAAAATATCCACGCCGTACATGACGCCGGCCTTCACCGCCCGGTCGCGCTCAATCAGCATCGTACCGACGCCGCAGAATGGATCGAGCACCTGCGCGCCTTCCTTCAGATACGGCCGCGCAAGCTCTGCCACCAGAGCCGCGTTCACCGGAGTGATCGATGATGCGACTGTCTCCCGGCGGTACGCAAAACGCCTGTCTGGAATTGTGAGAAGCTTCACCATTGGCAGGAAGGTTCCGTCTCTGCGTCCCAGAATACGGATCTCCAGCTCATAGTCCGACACTGAGTTGAGCAGCTCCCCGCCGGAGGCCCGTTCAATCGCATAGGAGATCCTGCGCAGGAGCACGCCCTTCCGCTCCGACTCTGCCTGGCTCTTCCACTCGAGGCGGAATCGAAACGCCCCATCCCCCTGGTGCAGCTTTTTCGCAAATTTCAGGACCGGCTGCGCCAAAGACGCGCCGATCTGGGCAGCCTGTTCCGCGGAGATCCTGTACAGCGTCTGTTCCGTCTGTCCTTCTGCCGCCTTATGTGCCCCGGCAGCGGGCTGCCCTGCGGCCGCCCTGTCCGCTGCCTGTTCCGTCTGTCCTTCTGCCGCCTTATGCGCCCCGGCAGCGGGCTGCCCTGCGGCCGCCGCGTCCGCTGCCTGTATCGTCTCTCCTGCCAGGTTTTCATCGGAGCCTTTTGCGGAATGCCCGATCAGGCTCTGGGCGTCAGGCTTCGCCTTGGCAGCGCTTCCTGCAGCCGCCGCGTCCACCGGAAACAGTATTTCCCGGAATGTCCGGATTGTCCGCAATTCGCCTACCTTCGCGCCATGGATGCGGATCCCCCCGGCAAGCAGGGTCAGCTTTCCGCTTCCGATCTGCCTGGCAGTCACCTCGCGCAGGCTGCGGTTCGTCACCAGGATCAGATCCAGGGGCTCTTCCCAGCCCACAAAGCGATGACCGCCTTCCTTCTTCTCGCAGCGCAGCACCATCTCCTGCAAAACCCGCATTTCTTCCAGCATATGCTTCTGCTCCTCTGGACGGATCTCTCTTCCGCGCAGCTGCGCAAGCCGTTCCCGAAGCGCCCCGAGCACCGGACGGTAGTCCATCTCGCGCATCGCTTTCAGGTAATCTGCGCGGATAAACAATGTCTTCTCATTTTTGTACGCGTCAAAAAGAACCGGAAGCAGATCTTCCGATTCCATTTTTCCAAGTATTGCCGCCGCATTTCTGCGAACCTTTGGATCCTCATCCTTCAAAAGCGCGCACAGCCTTGAGAAGTCTCCCCCCAGCAGATACGTGAATTTCCTTCTGTCTTTCTCCTCTTTCAGCGCATCCCGAAGGGCAATCAGATTTTGCCGCAGCTGATCGCCCGCACAGATCCGCTCATAATATTCTCTCACCATAATTCTATTATCCCTGACCGATGACCATCCCGCATTCTCACAGGCATTCGCTCATCCATTCTGTCTCGACGGCATTCCGCTCTCACAGGCGCATTTCCTGCATCAATCCAATCCGGCGGCGGCCTTACACGTCTCTATGTAGTCCATCACATCATCCTTAAATTCTTCCCACTTGTCCTCATGCTCCACATAGTACAGCGGGCACTCCTTGCCTGTCACATCGTAGTGGCGGATGATATGCTCGCGGTCAATCCCATACCGCGCCGCAAGGTATGCAGTCAGGTGTACACAGGAATTGTAAGTCTCCTGCGTGAAGCGTCCGCTCTCGTCCAGATGACAGTTCTCAATGGAGACCGAGAGATGATTCATCGAGTTGGACGCATATGCAATCTCTCCCACCGGCACACACTCGATGATCTCCCCGTCGATCCCGACGACGAAATTCGCGCTCATCGACGTGTCCTGCAGATCCTTGAGGCTCTCAAAATAGTCATGGTTCTCCTGCGCCGTTGTCCTCGGGTTTCCAAGATAGTGGATAACGATATATTCAAGCGCGTCGACCTTCTCGCCCGGTCTGGAATAATCGTTGATCGTAAGGTGCTGCACATCAATCTCCGGCGCGGGTACGACATCTGCCAGGCTAAGCTCTGTCTCCTGCTCAGTCGGGGGCTCAGTGAGCTCCACCTGCGTATCCAGAAGTATATCTACGTTCTCATCCTCCTCCGGCACCAGCCGCAGCAGCAGCCACACTGCCGCAGCTGTCGCTGCCGTCACACAGATCCAGAGCAGAACCCGCCCCCATCTGATGTGCTTTTTCCTTTCTGACCGTCTGCCATCCATGACCTATCTTCAACCCCAACATCCTGCCAGGCGCATCCTCAGGCGTGCTTTGCTCCCTCGATACGTTTCTGACTTACTTTCCCGCATCGCTTTCCGCGACACATTTCTTCTCTATATCAATTCCGCAAGGCCGCCCTGCAGTACCTTTCCATATTTTCCAGCCTTACTCCACGCTGTAGTTCGGCGCTTCCTTCGTGATATGAATGTCGTGCGGATGCGACTCCTTCAGCGAAGCGGCGGAAATCTTGACAAACCGGCCGTTCTGCTTCAGCTCCTCAATCGTCCTTGTCCCGCAGTAGCCCATGCCCGAGCGAAGCCCTCCGAGCAGCTGGAATACGGCGTCCTCCACGCTTCCCTTGTACGCGACACGGCCCTCGACGCCCTCCGGGACAAGCTTCTTCGCGTTTGTCTGGAAATAGCGGTCGCGGCTGCCGTTCTCCATTGCCGCAATGGAACCCATGCCGCGGTAAACCTTGTATTTTCTGCCCTGATACAGCTCGAACTCTCCCGGGCTCTCGTCGCAGCCCGCGAACAGGCTGCCCATCATGCAGACATTCGCACCCGCCGCGATCGCTTTCGTGATATCGCCCGAATACTTGATGCCGCCGTCCGCGATGATCGGAATCCCATACTTATCCGCCACCTCGTAGCAATCCATCACTGCCGAGATCTGCGGCACGCCGATGCCCGCGACCACACGCGTTGTGCAGATGGAGCCCGGCCCGATGCCGACCTTCACCGCGTCCGCCCCGGCCTCAATCAGCGCCTTCGTCGCCTCGCCCGTCGCCACATTACCCGCAATCACCTGAAGATCCGGGAATTTTTCCTTAACCATCTTCACGCAGTTCAGCACATTCTGGGAATGTCCGTGCGCGCTGTCGAGCACAATGACATCCACCTGAGCGTCCACAAGCTCAGCCGCGCGGTCAAGCACATTCGCCGTGATGCCGATCGCCGCTCCGCAGAGCAGGCGTCCAAGCGCATCCTTCGCAGAATTCGGATACTGAATCTGCTTCTCGATATCCTTGATCGTGATCAGGCCTTTTAAGTTGTAATCGTCGTCAACAATGGGAAGCTTTTCTTTTCTCGACTTTGCAAGGATCTTCTTGGCCTCTTCCAGCGTGACGCCCACCTTCGCGGTAATCAGGCCTTCTGAAGTCATCGACTCCTTGATCTTTTTGGAAAAATCTTCTTCGAACAGCAGATCGCGGTTCGTGATGATGCCTACCAGCCTGCCGTTCTCCGTGACCGGCACGCCCGAAATGCGGAACTTTGCCATCAGCTCATTCGCGTCCGCCAGCGTATTCTCCGGGGAGAGGAAGAACGGATCTGTGATAACGCCGTTCTCAGAGCGTTTCACCTTGTCCACTTCCTCGGCCTGCTGCTCGATCGACATATTCTTGTGAATGATCCCGATGCCGCCCTGCCTGGCCATGGCGATTGCCATCCTGTGCTCCGTGACCGTGTCCATTCCCGCGCTCATCATCGGGATATTGAGCTGAATCTTCTGTGTCAGCCATGTGGTGATATCCACCTGATTCGGTATCACCTGTGAGTAGGCTGGCACCAACAGTACATCATCAAACGTGATTCCCTCTCCAATAATTCTTCCCATGCCGCATCCTCGCTTTCTGAATGTAAAGCCTTTTGTAAGTTGTCTGTTTGAATTAATACTGTAACAAATTCACTTTTCAATGTCAACCGGAAATTCAGCTGTAACGCGAATTTTCACTGAGATGCTGATATGCATCAAGCCGCAGATAAAACCTCAAAGAAGCGGTCAGCCGCTTTGGCAGACACGTCTGCGGCTTGCATATGGCTGAATCGGACTGTATAGTTCCTCAGAATGGCGTCTTCAGAATGCGTCCACCTCAGAACACGGTGTCTTCAGAATGCGTTCAACTCAGAACACGGTGTCCTCAGAATGCGTTCACCTTGCGCGGCGCGATCCTGCGGATGTCGCCCAGGATGATGTCGTTGAGCTCTACCTTGATGATGTCACGCTTCCCCTCTTTGCTGAAAACAAGGGTATAGTTATTTTTCACCTGCGGATCCCGCGAGGTAAAATCGCGCACCTTCACGCCGCCCTGGTTCAGATAGGAATCCAGCGCGTGGGAGGTCGACGGCGCGAGAATCTCAAGCTCCGCCATATCGTAGCCGGCGATCCTCTTGCGTTTCTGTTTGGAATAGATCGCGTCGATATCCAGCTCGCCGTTCACGTACAGATATTCGTACTCGACGTCCAGCCGCGGGAGAAAAATGTAACAGCAGACTGCCATCGCGGCGCCGGCGATCAGAAGGAATATGTTCAAGAACATAAAACCGGCAAAAAGAAACAATGCGGTCACGACATACGCCGCAATTTTCGCGACTTTGTTTATGAACGGAGTCGCGCGTGAGATAAGAATTTCCTGGTACAGATCACTCATAATCATCATCCTCTCTGTTCTTTGCTGATCCCGGCTGTCCGGGAGGTATCCGAAAAACAGTATAGCACAGATGGAGGGAAACGTCTAGAAAAAAGGGGAGCCGTGCCATCCGCTCGAAAGCTATCGCTTTCTCGCTGTTCGGCATTCGCCGAATCATCCGGCAAAAAATGCGTCTGGACGTTTGAGCCGCGTATCCGCTCGCGAACTTCGTTCGCTCGCTGAGGGGCTTCGCCCCATTAAATCACCGTCTGAAAAAGGGAGCTGCAAGCAGCTCCCTTTTTCTTCCGCTGATTTTACGCGGCTCAGGTTTATCACATCATTCCCATGCCGCCATTGCCGCCTGCCGGCATCGGCGGTACATCTTCCTTGATATTGCCTACTACAGACTCGGTGGTCAGCAGTGTGGCTGCTACGCTCGTCGCGTTCTGCAGCGCGCTTCTGGACACCTTCGTCGGATCCAGGATCCCTGCCTTCACCATGTCCACATACTCCTCGTTCAGCGCATCGAAGCCGGTGCCGACTGCGGACTCGCGCACCTTATTGATCACGACAGCTCCCTCAAGACCTGCGTTTGCCACGATGTGGTACAGCGGAGCCTCCAGAGCCTTCAGGATGATATTCGCGCCCGTCTTCTCATCGCCCTCAAGCTTGGCCGCGAGCTTCTCAACCTTCTTCGCCGCGTGGATATAGGCAGATCCGCCGCCCGCGATGATGCCTTCCTCGACTGCCGCTCTTGTCGCGTTCAGAGCGTCCTCCATGCGGAGCTTCGCTTCCTTCATCTCGGTCTCGGTAGCCGCGCCGACGCGGATCACCGCTACGCCGCCGGAGAGCTTCGCCAGGCGCTCCTGCAGCTTCTCCTTGTCAAAATCAGACTTCGTCTCCTCGATCTGAGCCTTGATCTGGGCGATTCTCTGCTTGATCTCTTTCTTGTCGCCAAGGCCGTCGACGATGATCGTGTTCTCCTTCTGTACCTTCACGGACTTCGCGCGTCCGAGCATATCCAGGGTAGCCTCCTTCAGGTCAAGGCCGACCTCCTCGGAGATCACGCGTCCGCCGGTGAGAATCGCGATATCCTCGAGCATAGCCTTTCTTCTGTCGCCGTAGCCCGGAGCCTTCACGCCCACTACCTGGAACGTGCCGCGCAGCTTGTTGACAATGAGCGTCGTCAGAGCTTCGCCCTCGATGTCCTCCGCGATGATGAGCAGCTTCTTGCCGGACTGCACGATCTGCTCCAGAAGCGGAAGGATCTCCTGGATGTTGTTGAGCTTCTTATCGGTAATCAGGATGTACGGATCGTCGAGAACCGCTTCCATCTTCTCCATATCGGTTGCCATGTATGCGGAGATATAGCCGCGGTCGAACTGCATGCCTTCTACCAGATCCAGCTCGGTCTTCATGGTCTTGGATTCCTCGATCGTGATCACGCCGTCCCTGGAAACCTTCTCCATCGCGTCCGCTACCAGCTCGCCGACCTGCTCGTCGCCGGAGGATACCGCCGCCACTCTCGCGATCTGCTCCTTGCCGGTAACCTTCTTGCTCATCGACTGGATCGCCTCTACCGCAACGTCCGTCGCCTTCTTCATGCCTTTTCTGAGGATGATCGGGTTCGCGCCTGCCGCCAGGTTCTTCATGCCCTCGTTCACCATCGCCTGCGCAAGCACTGTCGCGGTCGTCGTGCCGTCGCCGGCCACATCGTTCGTCTTGGACGCAACCTCCTTGATCAGCTGCGCGCCCATGTTCTCGAACGCATCCTCAAGCTCGATCTCCTTCGCGATCGTCACGCCGTCGTTCGTGATGAGCGGCGAACCGAACTGCTTGTCAAGAACTACATTTCTGCCCTTCGGGCCCAAAGTCACGCGAACCGTGTCCGCCAGCTTATTTACGCCACATTCCAGAGCCGCTCTTGCGTCGGCGCCAAATTTGATTTCCTTTGCCATAATGCATCAGCCTCCTGTTTTCGTGTTTTTTAATGGTCTCTCCTGCCCGGATCCCTGCAGTCCATCCCGGATGCGGAATCCTGTTCTCAGCAAGTATTTCTTTCGTCTGAATTAAATGCTCAATTACGCTTTACTTACTCGACGATTGCCAGAATATCGCTCTGCTTTACGATGATATACTCTTCCTCGCCAAGCTTCACCTCGTTGCCCGCATACTTGGAGTAGATCACCTTGTCGCCAGCCTTTACCTGCATGGTCACTTCCTTGCCGTCTACCATTCCGCCCGGTCCTACTGCGATGACCTCTGCCTCCTGCGGCTTCTCCTGCGTCTTGCTCGTCAGGATGATCCCGGATTTCGTCGTCTCTTCTGCCTCGAACTGCTTCAGCACAACTCTGTCGCCCAACGGTACTAATTTCATATTGAACTCCTCCTTAGATGATGTTTTCCTCTCTTCTTATTAGCACTCATTCCAATCGAGTGCTAACGAACAACCCTATATTAGTTAAAATATGTCAATAATGCAACTTCTATTACAACGGTAAATTCTTGTTTCGCTTCTCATTACCTTTTAAAATCTCTTTTTTTCTCTCTAATTCTCAACTATACTATTTTTCTTTAAAATCAGCCTGGGGAAGTCTTCCTTCCCGCCTGCCGCCGCGCAAATCAAAAGATGCCCATCCGAAGACGGGCATCCATGAAAAAACCATGTATTTCCTAAGTCATTTCCTAAGTCAAATATTGCGGGACTTGCGGATCTCTGCCAACTCGTCAAAAACGACGTCGTTGAGAACCTTGATGTAAGTTCCCTTCATCCCGGAGGATCTGGATTCAATGACGCCAGCGCTTTCAAACTTGCGCAGTGCATTGACGATCACGGAACGGGTGATTCCTACGCGGTCAGCAATTTTACTTGCAACGAGAATCCCTTCGGAGCCATTTAACTCATCAAATATATGGATTATTGCTTCCATTTCCGAAAAAGACAGGGTACTGATCGCCGATTTAACAATGTGAATCTTTCGATTCTCCTCTGCATTCTCCTCATTGACGGAGCGCATCATTTCGAGGCCAACTACGGTAGTGCCATACTCGCTCAGAATGATATCGTCGATATCGTACTGAGTTCCAAACTTGTACATAAAAACTGTCCCCAGACGCTCCCCCGCAATGTCGATCGGGTTGATGATCGCCTGGTACTTCCTGATATTCTCTCCCTCAAATCCCAGCGTTTCCAGATTGACGTTTTCCTTCGTCGAGAGAACTCCCAGGAGTCTTTCATTCAGCATTGGGTCTATAAAACCGCCTACCCGGTCCACAATCAATTCGCCAATCTCTTCTATGCCGTCACACAGACCTACTCCCAACACTTTGCCTTTCCGACTGATCACAAGAATGTTCGAATTCAAAATACCGGTAAGTACCTCGCAGATATCATTGAATACGACTTTACTTGTATTGTTGTTATGTAACAACTGATTGATCTTTCTGGTCTTATCCAGCAATTGAACGCTCATTTCGCACCTCCTTTCTTTAAATTTATCATGCTCTACGTCATTTTATATAATAGCACACAGTTTTCAGAAATTCAACGTCCACTTCTCATTATTGCTAAATATTTTTCAAAAGAACCAAATATTGTTAATTTTTCGAACAGATGTAACCACAGGCCTTGTCCGCGCACATCAGCTTGCTGCCCTTTTCCACCATATAACCTCCGCACTGCGGGCATCTCTGCTCTACCGGCCTCTGCCAGGACATAAAATCGCACTCCTGGTTGTTCTCACAGCCATAATACTTTCTGCCCTTCTTTGTCTTGCGGATCACAAGGGCCTTTCCGCACTGCGGGCAGGCGACGCCGATCTTCTCGAGATAAGGCTTCGTGTTGCGGCACTCCGGGAAGCCCGGACAGGCGAGGAATTTCCCGTGCGGTCCGTATTTGATCACCATATTTCTGCCGCACTCCTCACATATCACGTCTGAGACCTCGTCCTCGACCTTGACCTTCTCGAGCGTCTCCTCGGCTTCCTTCACCGCCTTGTCGAGATCCGGATAAAAATTCTCAACCACGGTCTTCCACGGAATCTCTCCCTCCCCGATCGAATCCAGCAGGGATT
Organism: uncultured Lachnospiraceae bacterium; assembly: GCA_947627645.1. Taxonomy (GTDB): domain Bacteria; phylum Bacillota; class Clostridia; order Lachnospirales; family Lachnospiraceae; genus Choladousia. The sequence continues at coordinate 10,074 of CANQWV010000028.1, forward strand.
CCAGGTTCGCCGTGAAGTCGACGTCGACGATGCTCGGGAACGCTTCCTTCATGATCGAATTGACCGCCTCGCCGAGCTCTGTCAGATACAGGTTCTTATTCTCTTTCGCCACATAGTGACGCGCGATGATCGTCGTAATCGTCGGCGCGTAGGTACTCGGCCGCCCGATCCCTTTTTCCTCGAGCGTGCGCACAAGCGACGCCTCCGTATAATGCGCAGGCGGCTGTGTGAAATGCTGCTTCGTGTCAATCTTCCCCGACGTCAGCTGCATCCCCGTCTCGATGTTCCCGGTGATAACATTATTCTCTTCCTTTTCTTCCTCACTGTCGGTATAGACTGTGCGGAAGCCCTCAAACACACACCTGGAAGCGGCGATCGTGAAGCTGTAATCCGCGGCTTTGATCCGCACCGTCGTGGTCTCATACCTGGCCGCCTCCATACGGCTGGCCGCAAAGCGCCTCCAGATCAGCTGGTAAAGGCGGAACAGATCCCGGCTGAGCGCATCCTTCAGGCTCGCGGGCGTCCTGGTAATGTCCGTCGGGCGGATTGCTTCGTGCGCGTCCTGAATCTTCTGCCCGCCCTTCTGAACCGCGGGCTGCTTTCCCACAAACTCCTCGCCGTACTGCTCGCCGATGTATGCTCTGGCCGCGCGGTCCGCTTCGTCTGAGATACGCGTCGAATCCGTACGCAGATAGGTGATCAGGGCGACCGTCCCGCTGCCCTTGATGTCCACGCCCTCATACATCTGCTGCGCGAGCCGCATCGTCTTCTGTGTCGAAAAATTCAGCACATTGGCGGCCTCCTGCTGCAGCGTGCTGGTCGTGAACGGAAGCGGCGGCTTCTTGACGCGCTCCGCGCGCTTCACCTCATCCACCACGTAATCCGCCCCGTCAATGGCGGCCAGGATTTTGTCCAGCTCCTCCTTTGAGGAGATCGTCAGCTTCTTGTCTTTTCCATAAAATTTTGCAGTCAAAGGCTTCTTCTCGCCGGGCACACGCACCAGCACATCCAACGTCCAGTACTCCTGCGGGATGAACTCGTTGATCTCCTCCTCGCGGTCCGCGATGATGCGCAGCGCGACCGACTGGACGCGCCCGGCGCTCAAGCCCCTCTTCACCTTCTGCCAGAGCAGCGGGCTGATCCGGTAGCCGACCATGCGGTCGAGGATCCTGCGCGTCTGCTGCGCGTCGACCAGATCCATGTCGATCGAGCGCGCGTGCTTCAGAGATTCCTTGACTGCGCTTTTCGTGATTTCATTGAAGGTAATCCGCTTCTGCTTCTTCTCGTCCAGCTTCAGCGCCTCGGCCAGATGCCAGGAGATCGCCTCCCCCTCGCGGTCCGGGTCGGTCGCGAGATAGACCTTGTCCGCCTTTTTCTCCGCCTTGCGCAGGGAAGCCAGAATATCTCCTTTTCCACGGATCGTGATATATTTCGGCTCATAGTCATGTTCAAAATCGATTCCCATCTGGCTCTTCGGCAAGTCCCGGACATGGCCGTTCGAAGCCATCACCTCATAGTTAGAACCGAGAAACTTCTTGATCGTCTTGACTTTCGCAGGTGACTCCACAATCACCAGATACTTCGGCATAGCAATTACCTCCAAAACACCCTTATCTTTCTCACAGCAGACGCGCATAATAACTGCGCTCTGTCTCCTTCGCAAGCCCTTTCAGCTCAAGCGAAAGAAGACTGCTGCCAAGCTCCGCGAGCGGCAGCATCGTCTGCTCTTCCAGTTCCCATACGCTTTTTGCGTGAAAATCGAGACTACTATACACTAATTTTTCTTCAGGTGCAAGTGCAAAATCATCGGATAATTGTTTTTTCCTTTTCTTGTATTCCGGAAAAACAGATTTTACAAATGAATCTACAGACAAAATTACTTCTGCCCCCTGTGAAATCAGTATATTACATCCGGCACTCAATTCATCCTCCGGACGACCCGGAACCGCCATCACTCTCCTGCCCTGCTCGGCAGCAAAATCTGCCGTAATCAGCGAGCCGCTCTTCTGCCGCGCTTCCACCACGGCCACAACGTCTGCCAGCCCGCTGATGATCCGGTTGCGAACCGGAAAATGCGGGCTTCTCGGAGGAGTTCCCGGAGGAAACTCCGAGAGAAGTCCCCCATGCTTTTCCAGGCGTTCAAACAGCTGCCTGTTGGAGGCAGGGTAGCAGCGATCCACTCCGCAGCCGAGGACGGCATAGCTCGCCCCGCCACACTCCAGGGCCGCCCACTGTGCCGCCCCGTCGATCCCATACGCCGCCCCGCTGATCACCTGTCCTCCTGCGAGCGCCACGCGCTGTGCGAGCTGCTCCGCCCGCTCCTTGCCGGCCCTCGTACACATCCGCGCGCCCACGATGGCGACGCTCTTCTGCTCTTCCTGCGGAAGCTCTCCCTTATAAAACAGCCCGTATGGCTTTCCGGCGATCGTCTGCAAGCGTCTCGGATACTTAGTATGCTCATGGCTGGTAAATTGTATTCCCTGCTCCCTGTGCGTATGCACGGTTTTTTCCGGGGACGATTCCCGCCGGAAGCTGCGCACTCTCTGAATCCATCCGCAGCCTCTGCCCTCCAGATGCGCAAGCTCCTGCTCGCCGGCCTCCCAGACAGCCTGAGGCGTCCCGAAGCAGCGCAGCAGGAGCTCCTTCTGTGCCTGATACAGACAAGGTATGCTGCACAGCCACTCCCAATATTCTTCCATATTCAGATTCCCTTCTTCGATTCTATCCCCCACTTCGACGCGGCAGTTCTCCTCCCCTGCCCTCTCACCCCAGGAACTCAGCCGGGCGGTAGAGCACGGCTTCGTCCAGATGCCGCCCTTCGATCCGTTCGCATCCCTCCAGATCCGCGATCGTCCGCGCCACCTTGAGCAGCCGGTGATAAGTCCGCGCGGTCAGATGCTTCTGCTCGTATACCTGACGCATCCGCTGCTCCTCATCCGCCCCGATCGGACAGTACTTTCTCAGATCCGCCGCGCCCAGCTCCGCATTGAAACGAAACGCAGTCCCCTGATATCGCCTTCTCTGGATCTCCTGTGCCCGCAGCACCCGCGTACGGATCTGCGCCGTGCTCTCCTCCTGTCCGTTTTGCACCAGCTCCTCATAGGGGACCTCCTGTACCTCGACGTGCAGATCGATCCGGTCCAGAAGCGGCCTGCTGATCCGGTGCAGATAATTCCGCACTTCGAACTCACTGCAGCGGCACCGTCTTCGGTCCGGATAGTATCCGCAGCGGCACGGATTGCGCGAGGCGACAAGCATGAATTCTGCCGGAAAGACAAACTGGCCGCTGTTGCGCGAGATCCGGATTTCCCCCTCCTCCAGCGGCTGTCTGAGCACCTCCACCGTATCCTTCTGGAATTCCGGCAGCTCGTCGAGATAGAGCACGCCCCGGTGCGCCAGGCTAATCTCTCCGGGGCGCGGAACCGCCCCTCCCCCGGCGAGCGCGACCGGGGAGATCGTGTGGTGCGGCATTCGGAACGGGCGCCTCGTCAGGATCCCGGCCTCCGGAAGCGTGCCGGCGACACTGTGGATCTGAGAAACCTCAAGCGCCTCCTCCGCGGACAGGGGCGGGAGGATTCCCGGAATCCGGCTGGCGATCATCGTCTTGCCCGACCCAGGCGGGCCGCTGAGCAGAAGATTATGCATACCCGCCGCCGCGATCTCCGCCGCCCGCTTCGCCATATGCTGTCCATGAATATCGGCAAAGTCCGGCTCCGCCCCGGCGAACCCGGCGAAAAGGATTTCATCGATCGCAAGCTTTTCGGTCTGAAGCCTCTTCCCGGATACAAAATGCCCAACCACTTCTGACAGATGCCCCGCCCCATACACCTTGATTCCCCGGATCACGGCTCCCTCGCGCACATTGGCTGCCGGGACGATGCACGAAGTGCAGCCCGCCTTTTTCGCCTCCATAACCATGCCGAGCACTCCGTGAATGCCATGAATCGAACCGTCCAGCCCAAGCTCCCCGGCCAGAAAGACCCCGTCCAGGGCTTTCCCCGGCAAAAGACCGTGCGCCGCCATCACGGCGACCGCAATCGGCAGGTCGAAACCGGAGCCGGATTTCCGGATATCTGCCGGAGCCAGGTTGACCGTCACTTTTTTCGGCGGCAGCCGGTAGCCGGAATTCTTCAGCGCGGTCCTGACCCGATCCTGCGCCTCCCGAACCTCCGAGGCAAGATATCCGACCATTGCAAAGCAAGGAAGTCCGTCATTCGCATCCGCTTCCACCACAATCATCCTGCATTCGACGCCATACAAGACCGCTGATCTCACATAACCAAACAATATTTTTTCCCTGATTCTCTCCCTAACATCTCATGTTGTAATATCGTATCATACTTTAATTCAATTTACAACTAATTATTTTAATTTTTCTCATTAATGTAGTCTTCGGCAATTTGTGTCCTCTATTCTACAGAAGTTCTCACTGCCTTTTCCGAAAATCCGCTTTGTAATTACAGCAGCGGTTCAAAGCCTCCTGCGCATAGTTTTCGGATCCTCTGGAATACTATCATTAGCTGTTTCATCGTTGTTTCATTATTAGATAGAAAGGAAAGATTTCCATGTCGGATCAAGCTGCTGCAAAAAACAAAAAAACCGAAAACGTATGCAAAAAAGAAGAGCCTGCCAGAACCGGGCATATCGGTCCGTCAGACTCCTGTTTTTCCAAAAGCGTCTGCTCTTCCATGGACTGCACGGGCCTGATCCCCGCGCTACCCTCCTCGGAAGAGGAGCTTGAAGCCTATGAAGAAATGTATCAATTTTGCCTGGAGGACGCCGCCCGGCCTTCCCCTGCGGCGGAGAACGACCGCCTCGCCCAATAAATCCTCCGTCTCATGAAATGTCTGCGGGCAAATGTTTCGCGCTCTGCCGGATCCGCACGGCCCGCCGCTAAACGTGAACCTTCCTGCAGATATCTGCCAGCGCGCAGCGGTCGCAGTGCGGCTTCGTGCGCGCCGTGCAGACCTCGCGCCCGTGCTGTACCAGGCGATGGCAAAAATTGTTGCCCTCCTCGGGCGGGATCAGCTTCCACAGCTCCATCTCGACCTTCTTTGGATCCGTGACGCCGTCGACCAGCCCCATACGGTTGACCAGCCGGATGCAGTGCGTGTCCGTGACGATCGCCGGCTTGCCAAACACATCGCCCATAATCAGGTTCGCGCTCTTGCGCCCCACGCCCGGAAGCTTCAGAAGCGCGTCAAAATCCTCCGGCACCTTCCCGTCATACTGCTCATGCAGGATCCGCATACAGGCGCTGATGTCCCGGGCCTTGCTCCTGCCAAGCCCGCAGGGCTTCACGATCTCCTCGATCTCCTCCGGCTCCGCCGCCGCCAGGGCCGCCACGTCCGGATACTTCTCGTACAGCTTCTCCACGATCACATTGACCCGCGCATCCGTGCACTGCGCCGCCAGCCGCACGCTCACGAGCAGCTTCCAGGCCTCGTCGTAGTCCAGCGTGCAGTCCGCGACCGGGTACATCTTCTTCAGGCGCGCGATAATCTCCAGCGCCAGCTTTTTCTTCGTCATCTTTTGTCCTCTCCATTCCACCGCGCTTCGGCAGATCCGCCTGTCAGTCTGCCTCTTTCGGCTCCCTGTATCGCAGGCTGTACTTTCCTTTTCCGATGCGGCAATCTTTTTTCCTCTGTCACAGCTCTGCCTTCTGTCGGTTCCCGCTTTCCGCGAGCAGCCGTTCCACTTCCCAGATACTGCGGATCTCATAGTCCACCCGGACATCCGAGTGGTTCTCCTTCCCCCGCGGATTGTACCAGCAGCAGATCAAGCCGGCATTGTTCCCGCCGCGCATATCGCTTGTCAGCGAATCCCCAACGATCATGCACGTTCCAGACTCCGGCCGCCCGATCTTCGCAAAGATATGTTCAAAAAATCCTATCGTCGGCTTCTCCGCACCGATTTCGTCCGAGATGAAAACCCCATCCATGCAAGCCCCAAGCCCGGAAGCTTTCAGCTTGTTCCTCTGCACCTGCTCCGCCCCGTTCGTCACGACATACTGGCGCACCCTGCCCCTCAATCCCCGGCAAAGCTCCAGCGAGCGCTCATTCTCAAAAAAGTTCTCTCCGAGCTTCCTCTCGTAAGCGCAGTTGAACGCCTCCACGTCCGGGCAGGCGATCCCCTCCGTCTCAAAAAAACAGCGGAACCGCCCCACAAGTACCTCCGGCTTCGACATCTCCCCGCGCTCCAGCGCCTCCCAATGGCGCCGGTTGATCGCGGAATAGCGTGCCAGCATCGCATCGTCACAGCCATGAAACCCAATCTCTGCCAGACAGGCATAAATCCCGCAGGCCTCAGATTTCTGAAAATCGAGCAGCGTATCGTCGACGTCCCACAGTATCGTATCTATCATACCGACTTTTCCTTCTCTGTCTGTTCTGCTATGTATTGTGCTTCTCTGTCGCCGCAGTGCCTGCTGTTCTTTTATTCTTTTCCGTTAAAGCAATAGGTACAAAGCTTGCACGGCGAGATACCAATCGACTCTTCCATATCGTCCAGGCGATGATAGCGCAGCGTTGTAAAATTCTGCTGTCTGCGGATTGCCTCGAGGAGCTCCGCGTAGCGCTCGCTCGTCGGGTCTGCATAGTCGTCAAGCACCTCCTGCGACACGTTATCGCCCTCACGCTCCTTGATAATCCTGCGCGTGATGAGATCCATCTCGGACTTCGACCGCGAGAAGTTCAGATATTTGCAGCCGTACAACAGCGGCGGACAGGCCGGGCGCACATGTACCTCTTTCGCCCCGCTCTGGTACAGAAACTCCGTCGTCTCGCGCAGCTGTGTGCCGCGCACGATCGAATCATCAATCAGAAGCAGCTTCTTGTCCTTGATCAATGCCTTGACCGGAATCAGCTTCATGCGCGCGATCAGGTTGCGCTGGCTCTGCTTCGTCGGCATGAACGACCGCGGCCAGGTCGGCGTATATTTAATGAAAGGACGCGCATACGGGAAACCGGATTCATTCGCATATCCGATCGCGTGCGCAGTGCCCGAGTCCGGCACGCCCGCCACGATATCCGGCGCGACCGTCCCCTTGTCCCGCTTCGCAAGCATACTGCCACAGTGGTAGCGCATCTCCTCGACATTCACACCCTCGTAGGAAGAGGTCGGATATCCGTAATACACCCAAAGGAAGGAGCAAATTCGCATTTCTTTCCGTGGTTCAGCGAGAATCTGCACTCCATCCGGCGTCACGAATGCAATCTCTGCCGGACCCAGTTCCTTATAGTCCGTGTAGCCGAGATTGAGGTATGCAAAACTCTCGAACGACACACAGTAAGCACCCTCCTTGCGTCCGATCACAAGCGGCGTTCTGCCCCAGCGATCTCTGGCCGCGTACAGGCCGTCCTTGGTCATCAGCAGCAGCGTCATGGAGCCGTCCACGATCTCCTGCACGAACTGGATTCCTTCAACGATACTGTCCTTCTTGCAGATCAGAGAGGCAACCAGCTCCGTCGCGTTCACCTGCCCGCTGCTCATCTCCTGAAAATGTGCATTTCCGTTCTCATAGACGTATTTCAAAAGCTCATCCATGTTGTTGATCTTGCCGACCGTCGTGATTGCAAAGCTCCCGAGATGCGACTGAATCAACAAAGGCTGCGGCTCGTAGTCCGAGATGCAGCCAATCCCGAGACTGCCCTCCATCTCCTCTACGTCACGCTCCAGCTTCGTGCGGAACGGCGAATTCTCAATGTTGTGAATCGCCCGCTGAAAACCGCGCTCTCCATACACCGCCATCCCGCCGCGGCGCGTCCCCAGATGTGAATGATAATCTACTCCGTAAAACAATTCCAAAGTACAGCTTGTTTTTGAAGCAACTCCGAAAATACCGCCCATAGAAAGTCTCTCCTTTGTGATGTTGGAATGATTGTGACAGCTTTACTTTATCATGAACCCACCGGGCAGGTAAAGCGTTTTTTCTCTGCCAGGGCAAAACTTCAAAAAAAGACTGTGCATCAATATGATGTACAGTCCTTCACACCGTGCGCAAGAGGATTCGAACCCCCGACCTTTTGGTCCGTAGCCAAACGCTCTATCCAGCTGAGCTATGCGCACATCTTTTCAGCGGAACTTATTATATACCAGGCAGTTTGGTTTGTCAACCAGCTATTTTTAAAATCTCACAAAAATTCACGACCCTCACGAAAATCTCATGCAGAATCCCGTGTCAAATCCGCTTTTTCGCCTTTCGCCTTTCCGGATCTGCAAAGCGCCCCAGGCACGTTTAAGCTGTATGCCATCAGACGCAAAATGAGCGGTAATCCCTTCACTCCAGGCCGGAAAGCAGGAGGTTGCGGAGCTTTCGCGTGAGCGGGATCGTACCCGCGTCCTTCTTCTGCTGCATCAAAAGCAGGACGATGCGCTCCTGCGGGAAGTTCGCCATATAGCAGCCGAGCCAGCCATCCCAGCCGTACTCGCCCATACCGGCAAGCCCTGTAGCCATCGCCGGATTGCGCATCACGCGCATCAGATGAGAATAGGAAAAGCCCTCCAGCCCGACCCATCTGCGGTACGCCGCCTGCTGCACCGGCGTCAGATCGCCGCTCACCATATAGTCCACCGTGCGCGGCGAGAGGATCTGCTTCCCCTCATAGCTTCCGCGATCCAGCAGCATCTGCGCAAAATGTGCGTAGTCGTCAACCGTGGACACCAGCCCTGCCCCGCCGGCTTCATAGGCAGGCGGCCGCTCCATGTCGTTGGAGACGGCCAGATTGTCGCCGTCATAGAGCCGCAGCTCGCCCTTCCCCACGGTCTCGTAGCTCTTCGCGAGACGTCCCCGCTTCTCCTGCGGCACCCAGAAATCCGTATCGTCCATTCCAAGCGGCCCGAAAAGATTCATCCGCAGGAATTCTCCGAAACGGACGCCGGACGCCTTCTCGATCACCGCGCCGAGCACGTCCGCAGAGAGCCCGTACTGCCAGTAGGAATCCGGTTCGAACGCAAGCGGCAGCTTTCCAAGCCGGTCTGCCAGCTCGACTGTGGAGATGGCTTCCTCTGTGTGCAGCTTCCGCACCGCCTCCCCGAGAAGGGCAGATACTTGTCTGCCTGCTTTCGTCACGTCGTCCCCATAGGTGAGGCCGGAGGTCATGTTCAAAAGATGGTGCACCGTCATCGGCGCCTGCGCGGGCACGATCTCTCCGTCCTTCTCCACCGTGAGGTTTGCAAAGCCCGGCAGGAAGTCTGAGACATACTGCGAGAAGTCCAGCTGTCCCCTCTCCAGAAGCAGCATGGCCGCCGCAGCCGTGACCGGCTTTGTCATCGAGTAGAGCCGGAAAATCGTGTCGCGGCGGATGGGCGTTTTCTTTTCAAGATCCGCATAGCCCTGCTCATCGTAGAATACCTCTTCCCCATCCTGCAGGATCAGAATGTTCATTCCCGCCGTCACGCCATCCGCGATCGCGTCCGCAATGACTTCTCTGATCCTGCGTTTTGTACTGTCTTTCATGTCCCCTCCATTTCGCCGCGCACATCGGCAGACTATTTTCAGAGCCGCAGACAGCCGGCTCCGTCTCCCGCGCCTTGTCCTCCCGGCGTCAGCCGAAAATCCGCACGACGTTCAAATATCTTTCCCTGCTCATTTATAAAGAAAAATCGGAAAGCGCTCCGGCATATTCTCATAGATCCGCTGCGCCGCGTCATACGGCAGGTTCACGCAGCCATGCGAGCCGTTCGTCTGATAGATGCCGCCGCCGAACGAACTGCGCCACGGAGCGTCGTGCAGACCCTGTCCGTCATAAAACGGCATCCAGTACGTGACCGTCTCCTCCCAGGTATCCCCCTTTAACGTCTCGGGGCTCTTCTTGTAGGGAATGCAGAATACGCCCGTCATCGTCTCTCGTTCATCCTTTGGAAGCCCGGAGACAACGTCTGTCTCCACGATCAGCTTCCCATCCAGGTAGAACCACAGATGCTGCGCCGAAAGGCTGACCTCCACATAGTTGCCGCAGATGTCGTCCCTGCCGTTGCGCTTGTAGCCTTTGACCGCGTACACGGGTTCGCGCTTAACCTCTGCATTGTTGTAGATATCAGCGATCAGCTGAGCCGCCTCTGCATCCTTGTCGATCTGATACCCGTAATCCGAGGATTCATAAGAAATCGTGCGCCCGTCGTGCGCTACGAAATCCCGTTTGTAATACAGGGTGTCATAGCGTGCGGCCAGATCGTACGCATAGTTGTAAACCTCTTCCTCGCGCAGCGTCCCCTCGCCGTCCTGGATGTCGAGCCAGTTCTGGATCACGGACCAGTCGATCACTTCCTTCTTTTTCCCGAAGGTCAGCGTGATCTTCGCCTTGCAGAAGGAATTGTAGATATTCATCAGCGAATTCATCTCCGCGTCGTCCTGCGTCACCGCCGGGACAAAATAGAATGATTCCGGAATATCGACGGAAGCGTCTGACTGCGGCCTGGGGTTCCCGGTCAGCTTGTCCACGAAATCCTTCACAAATACCCGCAGGTCGGCGTCGTCCATCTCGTTGCCGTACACCTCCGGCTCAATGTAATACTCTTTGCCGTTAAACTGGAGCGAGGCGTCTACGCTGGCCACGCGCGGCTGCGCAAGCTTCGCAGAGGCCACCGCCCCCTGAAACACTGCCTCATCGTAATCAAACGGGATCTCCAGCTCGAACTCATTGCCATCCATGAGGCTGAACAGCAGGCGGACATTCTGCTCTCGCATACAGTCCTGGATCCTGCCCAGCAGCTCCATCTGATTGATCGTGTAGCCCATGTCCGCGAGCGTCAGCGTCAGGGCTGTCTCGCCCCCCTCCTTAAGCTCCACCTTGGGCGCACTGTAATCGCGCTCCATCATCAAAAGGACTTCCTTGCAGGTCTTCCCTGCGACATCGTAGCCATTGATCTTCGTCTCTTCAAAAAAAAGACCGCTGTTTGCCTGCTCATACAGAAAATATCCAAGCACGCCCAGACCTGCCACGAGCAGGAAGACGATAACGGCAACAGCAATCTTCAGACCTCTTCTTTTCTTTTTCACTTTCGTCCCTAACCCTTCTATTAATTATTCGCAGAAGCTTCTCCCCCAAGTCACTTCTTTTATTAATATTGCACCTATCTCAAAAATTAGTCAAGCCTGTGAATCTTAATTTTCTTCAAAGCAATCCAGGCCCTCGGATTTCCGTGCATTTTGCACGGAAACCACCTCGCTGGACAGTGGGAAGTAAACAGTAACGCTCCGTCATATTTTTCCTCCCGTCGTCAGCGGATAATCCTTGCATCCCCCGTTCTCTCATGTTACAATGAAACAGCATCAGCGCAAATGTGAGGAACTCCTCTTATTTTTGACTGATCTGCGGCATTACAGTAGTTTTCCGATCTGTTTTTACGCGTCGCCCGGCGAAGCGTTTTTTGTAAAAACAAATACATAAAATATCCTGGCATTCGTCAGAAGCCTACCCGGTGAAGGAGGACCATGAAGACAGACATTCAGACAACCATCAAAAAAGAGAACAAAAAAATCTTCCGAAATCTCTTGTTCCTCGGCGTGCTGCTCGCGTTTATCGTGTTTTCTTTTTATACGTTCACAAAGGAAAACCGCCAGCGCATCATTGAGCAGAACAACAGCTTCATCGAGGCGGCTGCCAAGCAAACTGCCCAGCGCATCAGCGATCTGATCAGCTTATCCCAGAAAAATGTGCAGATGATGGCAAGGCTCTACAGTGCGACGATGCCGCAGCCGATCGTAGACGCGCCGCTTTTGCAGGACATGACCGAACATTCCTCCTTCGACTATGTGGAATTCATCTCGACAGACGGCATGGATCTGACCGCGGACGGCAGGACTGCCGATCTCTCGGATCGCGACTATTTTCAGCAGGGGATGCAGGGCAACAGCGGCAAATGCGTCATCTACAATTCCCGGATCACCAATGAGACGCTGCTGATCTTTTATACGCCTTTCTATTATGAGAATGAAATCATCGGCGTGCTCAGCGGTATTCTGCGCGGCGACACCATGACGCAGATTCTCACAACGGATTATTTCGGGCTGAACGGCAGCACCTATCTGCTGGAGAACGACGGATCCGTCATTCTCTCCGTTGGCGACAGCACCCAGCCTGAAAATCTTCTGTCGTCTCTGGACGAGAGAGGCCAACTGTCCAAGGGGAACTACGCGAAACTGGAACAGGCTCTCTCAGACGGCAGCTCCACGAGCATCAACTACAAGGGAGCAGCCGGCGCAGGAAGCGCCTCAAGGCAGCGCTATGGTATCAGAGTCCTTGCTGT
>CANQWV010000029.1 GCA_947627645.1 uncultured Lachnospiraceae bacterium
AGGCGGTGGCCTGATCAGCGAAATCGAGATCGTTGCGATCGAGGCTTCTGAGCCGGTTGAAGCAGGCGGAAAATTGGAGGAAATGTCTGAAACGCCTGACACGAGGAGCGGAGACTGCGGCGCAGTTCCGGGTACCGTGGCATGGGAGCTTGATGAGGGCGGAATGCTGAAGGTCAGCGGGAACGGCGACATGGCATCCTGGGAGAGTCCGGAGCAGGTGCCATGGGGCGCGCTGCGCGGCGAGATTCTTGGGATTGAGATCGCGGAAGGCGTTACTTCAGTGGGCGCATATGCGTTTTGCGGCTGTGAAGCGGCAGAAAGCGTTGAGGTAGCGGAGAGCGTTTCTGTGATAGGTGAGGCGGCCTTTTCCCACTGCAGCGGCTTCACGACGGTGAGCATTGGCTGAGCAGGATATTTTGGCCTTTGTGAGTGGAGAAAGAACGAGAAATGCGAGAGAAATATGAGTGAAATACAAGAGACAAACAAGAGGCACATGAAAGAAATATGATATTTGTGACCGCCGCAGGGCAACTTCCGGAAACGGACTGCCCTGCGGCGGCCTGTTAATGTACACTTACTCAAAAACGGTAGTTTTTATAAAATATGCATCCCTTATTTTTTTATGGTATTTTCTGGAGGCATATGTTATACTTAAAAAAATATATTTGAATCTGTAAAACACAGATTTGTGCATCAACAGAAGGAGGAATATAATGAGAAAGAGAAAATTTCCAGTGGGGTTGTTACTGGCACTGCTTGCGTGCATATGGATGATGCTCGCAGGCGCGGCTGCGGCTTCGGAGACTGACCTTGTATACGGCACAGGGGACGGGATCACGAGGGCCGAGTGGCTGCACGATCTGGTGGTTGTCTTCGACATGACGGTCGAGGAGGACAATTATCCGGATGAATATTTTACGGACGTCACGTCGGAATCAGGAAACGAGTATTACAAGGACATCATGGTTGCGACGGAGTTCGGCGTGGTGGACGTGGAGGCCGGAGATGCGCTGAAGCCGGACGACCTTGCGACGAGGGAATTCGCGGCGCATACCATGAACTTCTGCCTGGGCTATCAGCTGGAGGAGAACGAGTACGAGCATACGCTGAGCGATGCGGATGATGTGAACGAGTTGTACATGATGGACGTACAGGTCGCGCTCAACCGTGAGTGGTTCGCGCTCTCGGACGGGGCGTTCCAGCCGCAGGCCGCGGTGACGGCAGACGAGGCGGAGAAGATGTTCACAGACGCGCAGGCCGTACTGGCGGCGGACGTGATCGATGAGAACCATACGAATACTTACACATTTGCAGACGATGTGACCGAGGTGCCGGACGGCACGAGCTATCTGTTCGGTGAGGACGGTACGACGGTCGCGATCTACGACACATCTATTGATATTCAGAAGGGCGGAACGTTTGCCCTTTATCAGAATGGAATCCCACAGATCTATACGGCGCTCGACGTGACAACGGACGAGGAGCAGGACGCGCTCGTCGTGACGATGGAAGCCGTGGATGAAGAAACAGCGAAGGATGCGCTTCTGGCTGCGGATGCGGAAGGCATTATAGACGCAGATCTTACGCAGGCGGTTCCGGCGGAAGGCGTGACGATCACCTACATAGAGGGCGGCACGGAGGAAGCGGCATTTGCGGACGGTATCGCGTACACGAGCCCGATTGCGAATCATGAGATCCCCATCAAGGCAGTGAAGTATGAGAAAACAATCGATCTGGGCGGCGGAATGAAGACAAAGGTTTCTGCGACCGTGTCAAACGCTAAGATCGGATACAAGGATCAGGGCTGGGGAAATGTGACAGTATATCTCAAAGGTGATCTGATCACATCTGGTTCCGTCAGTATGGGCGGGAGTATATCCTTCGAGCTGGGCTCTGTGCCGGTGCCGGGAGTCGGAGAGATTGTGCTTGAGGCGATTGTGGAGGCGGATGGTTCGGTGACGGTGACCAGCACGAATGGATTCAATATCGGCGTGCAGCATACGCCATTTGGCGGCTTCCGTGTGATACCTAATTTCAATAAAAAAGCGTTCCGGATGGAGGCAAAGGTAAACGCCAAGGTTGCGGTGCAGGCGCGTGCGGAATTCGATGTGTTTGTGGCAGCGGGCAGCATGAAGGCTGAGGTCGGCGCAAAGGCGCAGTATCTATATGTCGAATACGGCGACGAGAAAAGGCCGGCGGTCTGCGAAGATTTGCTTATTTGGCTGTATGCGGAATTGGATACGCAGACGCGGGTAGGTTTTGACACAGACAGCAGACACATCACGGTCTATAACGAGACGAACAGTCCGGTGAGGTATGGCGGTCACTGGGAAGATAAAGGAAGGACAGAGAAATGTTCGCGTGCCGCGGAGTTTGCCGCGAGAGCAGGGAGAGAACCAAAATACACTACGGTTGGCAACTCCCGCTACGGAAGCGCAGGGGACGGCTATTACTTCGACGGAGAAGAAGTTGTGCCGGTGTATACGTACACCACCAAGACGGATGAAAACGGCGACACCGTGGCGACGATCACCGGATACACAGGGAACGCGTATGCGCTGCAGATTCCGGATGTGGTCGGCGACAACTATAAGGTAGTCGCGATTGGAGACAATGCGTTCAAGAACCGGAAGGATCTGTATATCGTTACGATTCCGGATACGGTGACGGAGATTGGGCAGTCGGCATTCAGCGGCTGTACGAACCTGGCAGATGTTACATTGTCGAACAATTTAGTGACATTGGGAGGAAATGCTTTTGCCTCATGCAAAAAACTTACAAGTATACATATTCCGAAAAGCTTGGAATCAGGAGGATCAGATTCACTCAGTAATTATTTCGGAGCGTTTGAAGGCTGCAGTACGCTGGAAAATGTGACTTTCGAAGAAGGGACAAAGCGTATTGCAAATCATCTGTTTGCAGAGTGCGACGGTCTGAAAGAGATCACGATTCCGAACACGGTGACGCTGATAGAAAGTTATGCATTCACACGCTGCGAGAACCTGAAAAGCATTGAAGTGCCGGAGAGTGTGACGGAGATAGAGAGAAATGCGTTTGCGGCGTGCACGAATCTTGCCAGTGCAAAGATTGGCGATTCCGTGACGGAGATAGGGGAGAGTGCGTTTGGTGGTTGCACAAATCTGACGGAAGTAAAACTGTCGAACAGTCTGGTGACACTGGGAGGGAATGCTTTTGCCTCATGCAAAAAACTTACAAGCATACATATTCCAAAAAGTTTGGAATCAGGAGGATCAGATTCACTCGGCAATTACTTCGGAGCGTTTGAAGGCTGTAGTATGCTGGAGAATGTGACTTTCGAAGAAGGGACAAAGCGTATTGCAAATCATCTGTTTGCAGAGTGCGATGGCCTGAAAGAGATCACGATTCCAAACACGGTGACGCTGATAGAAAGCTATGCATTTACACGCTGCGAGAACCTGAAAAGCATTGAAGTGCCGGAGAGTGTGACAGAGATAGAGAGAAATGCGTTTGCGGTGTGCACGAATCTTGCCAGTGCAAAGATTGGCGATTCCGTGACGGAGATAGGGGAGAGTGCGTTTGGTGGTTGCACAAATCTGACGGAAGTAAAACTGTCGAACAGTCTGGTGACACTGGGAGGGAATGCTTTTGCCTCATGCAAAAAACTTACAAGCATACATATTCCAAAAAGTTTGGAATCAGGAGGATCAGATTCACTCGGCAATTACTTCGGAGCGTTTGAAGGCTGTAGTATGCTGGAGAATGTGACTTTCGAAGAAGGGACGAAGCGTATTGCAAATCACTTGTTTGCGGAGTGCGATGGCCTGAAAGAGATCACGATCCCGAACACGGTGACGCTGATAGAAAGCTATGCATTCACACGCTGCGAGAACCTGGAAAGCATTGAAGTACCGGAGAGTGTGACGAAGATAGAGAAAAATGCGTTTGCGGTGTGCACGAATCTTGCCAGTGCAAAGATTGGCGATTCCGTGACGGAGATAGGGGAAAGTGCGTTTGGTGGTTGCACAAATCTGACGGAAGTAAAACTGTCGAACAGCTTGGCGACACTGGGAGGGAATGCTTTTGCCTCATGCAAAAAACTTACAAGCATACATATTCCAAAAAGTTTGGAATCAGGAGGATCAGATTCGCTCGGCAATTACTTCGGAGCGTTTGAAGGCTGTAGTATGCTGGAGAATGTGACTTTCGAAGAAGGGACGAAACGTATTGCAAATCATTTGTTTGCGGAGTGCGATGGCCTGAAAGAGATCACGATTCCGAACACGGTGACGCTGATAGAGAGTTTTGCATTTACACGCTGCGAGAACCTGAAAAGCATTGAAGTGCCGGAGAGTGTGACGAAGATAGAGGTAAATGCATTTGATGGATGCGTGAGTCTTACCAGTGCAAAAATTAGTGATTCCGTAACGGAGATCGGAGCCAGGGCGTTCCGTGGATGTAGCAAACTGACGGAAGTAAAGCTTTCAAAAGAACTGAAAATATTAGAAGGAAGTTTGTTTGAAAACTGTACGGATCTGCCGTCGATTACAATTCCCAACAAAGTGGAGACGATTGGAGGAAATGCATTTGCGGGAGCAGGTCTTACAACGCTGGAGATCCCAGACTCTGTGACGCAGATCAATAGCTCCGCGTTTAGGGACAATATAGCGCTTACAAAGATTGTGATCCCGGGAAGTGTGACAAAGATGGATGAGGCGGCGTTCCGCGGCTGTATCACGCTGACTGATGTGACTCTGGAAGACGGCGTGACGACGCTTGGCAACTACGCATTCTACGACTGCGATGCTTTGCCGGGGATTAAACTGCCAGATACGGTATCTTCGATCGGCACATACTGCTTTGCGGAGTGCGACCTGTTGACTTCCGTGCGTCTGGGGACAGGGATTACAAAGATTCCGTCTTATGCGTTCCACCAGTGCCCGAAGCTTGAGAGTATCGTGCTTCCGTACCGAGTGACGACAATAGATGCCAATGCGTTCACAAATTGTATGGGTCTTACCTCGGTCACAATCCCGAAGTCTGTCACTTCAATCGCGGATAAAGACACCGACGCTAAGAAAGTGTTTAGCTATCCGGATAACATGACGATCTACGGTGTGAAGGGGAGTTATGCGGAAGAGTATGCCACTGCGAAAGGAATTAAATTTGAGGAAAATACACAGCTGGCAACATCCGCGAAGCTGAATAAAGAAGAGCTGACGCTTACGCTCGGCACCAGCCACACGAAAGAGACGCTCGCGCTCACGGTAGAGCCGGAGAATTTCACGGATGAGGTCGCGTGGAAGACGGTTAAAAATGACGGCGTCATTGAGTTGAACGACTCTGGTTTGGTTACGGCAAAGAAAGTGGGCACGGCGACCGTGCGCGTAACCGTCGGAAATACCCTAAAGACAGAGTGCGCGGTCACAGTTGAGCAGGCGCCCACGTCAGTCTCTATGAACAAGACATCGCATAAGATGGAAGCGCTTGAAGAAATCCAGCTAGAAGCGACAGTGAGACCGGATACCGCTAACAACAAGGAAATAGAGTGGAGCACGTCCGACGAGAAGGTGGCGACGGTCAGCGAGAGCGGCCTGGTTACAGCGGTCGGCAAGGGCACTGCGACCATCACGGCGAAGGCGCTTGGCGCTGAGAATGTGAAAGGCGAGTGCAAGGTCACGGTTACGAACAACGGCATTGTTGCAGAAGCTCTGACGGAGCTTGAAAGCCCGCATCCGTATGAGAGCAGCTGCACGGATTTCTGGATTTATACCGATCCGGACGGGGCGGAGAGTCTGTCGCTTGTCTTCGACGAGCGGACGCTGTTCGAGGAAGAAGCGGATTATCTCTACGTCTACGACGGAGAAGGAAATGAGATTGGAAAGTACACAGGGACAGAGCTTTCAGGACAGACGGTTGAGGTGCCCGGCAGCACTGTGAAGCTCAAGCTTGTGTCAGATGGAGGATTTAACGAGTGGGGTTTTGCCGTGGTAGGTTCCGGAGAGACCGGGGGAGATACGGAAAAGGAAGACCAGGTATTAAGCGGCACGGAGACCTATGAGAAGGTGTATGGAGACGAAGTCTTCACGCTGGACGCTGAGCTCACAACCGGGGACGGGGAGCTCTCCTACGAGTCCGACAATACAGAAGTTGCCGATGTGGACGAGTTCGGCAACGTAACTGTAGGCGAGCCTGGAACGGCGGTCATCACGGTGACGGCGGCCGAGACGGAGGAATTTAACGCGGCGGAGCTGAAGGTGACGGTCAATGTGTCGAAGGCGTCGCAGGAGCTCACGGTCGAATATGAGAAAGATACGATCCTCGTGGGAGAGACCCTGCAGCTTAGCGCTTCGTCGAAGACCGGAGTGTTCACCTATGCTTCGGACAGCGAGGAGGTCGCGGAGGTAGACGGGGACGGTCTTGTGACCGGTATCTCGGAGGGCGTAGCGAACATCACGGTCAGCAGCGCGGGAGACGAGCATTATCTTGACGCAGAGGACTATAAGCTCACGGTGACTGTGAAGAGCGAGACGGATCCAGATGACCCGGACAATCCGGACAACCCGGAGAACCCAGACAACCCGGACAATCCGGACAATCCGGAGAATCCAGACAACCCGGACAACCCGGAGAATCCAGACAACCCGGACAACCCGGAGAATCCAGGCAACCCGGACAATCCGGACAATCCGGATAACCCGGATAACCCGACGGAGCCGACAGATCTCGCACTCTGCGAGATGGAACTGTCGCAGTATGTCTATGTGTACGACGGCAATGAGAAGCAGCCTGCTGCGACGGTCACCCATGACGGTGTGGTTCTTGAGGAGAACAAGGATTACACGCTGAGCTATAAGGACAACGTTGATCCGGGTACTGCTGAGGTGACGGCGACTGCGGTGGAGCCTGGGGATTATACCGGCACGCTCACGAAAACCTTTACAATCCGTGAAGTTCCGGCGGAAGGAGCGACCAGTGTAGAGCCGGAAGCGTTCCGGGGCAGCGATCTGAAGGAGGCGAACATCGGGGCGTCCGTGACGGAGATCGGAGATCTCGCGTTCGCGGACTGTGCGGAGTTGACTGACGTCCGTTTCTCGGGCAGTGCGCCGCAGATCGGGGAGAACGCGTTCCTGAACGACAAGCTGACGGCCCGCTATCCGGGCAACGACCCGAGCTGGACGGAGGATGTGCGGCAGCAGTATGGCGGCACAATCGAGTGGATCCCATGGGATCCCGAAACCGGGGAAGACCTGCCGAACGTACCGGATGAGCCGGATGAGCCGGATGAGCCGGATGAACCGGACGTACCAGATGTGCCGGATACACCAGATGTGCCTGATACAAAAAATCTGGCGCAGTGCACGGCGACCGTGGCGGCGGTGAGCGCGTACGATGGGACAGAGAAGCGCCCGGCGGTCACAGTCAAAGACGGGGCAGCCGTGCTGGCAGAGAATGTTGATTACAAGCTGGATGGTTACACGGATAACGTGCACGCAGGTACAGCTACAGTGACGCTGAGCGGGCTTGGGAAGTACAGCGGCACGCTGAGCGCGAAGTTTGAGATTCCGAAGGCGGAAGCTACCCTGAAGTACCGGTTCGCGAAAGTGTGGAAGAGGTACGGGGATGAGGATTTTATCCACAAACTGAGGCAGTGCACGACGGATGGCGTATTGACATACTCGTCTGATAATACTGGCGTTGCGCAGGTTAATGCGCAGACGGGCGTAGTGCACATTGTTGCACCGGGCGATGCGACGATAACGCTGCAGGCTGCGGCAGGAAGGGATTACAAAGCGGCCAGCGTGTCCTATGCGCTCGAAATCTCGAAGGCGTCCAATACAGTGACGGCGCAGAACATCACAAAATCGTGGTCGAAGAAGGCTCAGACGGCCAGGCTCACATATACTTCGCAGAACGCGAATTACAGCTTCGTTTCCGACAGCAGCGAGGTGACCGTGGACAGCAGCGGAAATGTACGGATCGCCGCGAAATTTGCCGGTCAGGCAGAGATCGTGGTGACGTCTGAGGGAAATTCTTATTACAAACCGGCGTTTACGACTGTGAAGGTGACGGTCAAGCCGCCGACGGTCAAGCTGAAGAAGGCCACGAATACGGCCGGCGGAAAGATCACGGCGACGTGGAGCAAGAATAAGTATGTGGACGGCTATGAGATTCAGTATTCGACAAACAAGAAGTTTAAGTCCGGGGTCAAGAAGAAGACGCTGAAGTGGACAAAGACAAAGCTTGTGACGCCGAAACTGAAAAAGGGGAAGACATACTATGTGCGGATCCGTTCGTACGTGTCTATAGATTCAGGAAAGTGTTATTCGAACTGGAGCAAGGCAAAGAGAGTGAAAATGAAGAAGTAAGCGTCTAGATGTATCGAAACAAAGCTGAGAGGATGTGGAGAAATGAGAGGAAGAAGACGGAACGGAACACGGATGGCCGCAGGCGTTGTGCTTTCCCTGGGGCTTGCCCTTGGGAGCCTGCCGATGTCTGGCATTACGGCGGCGGAGCCGGACACTGCGGAGCTTTGGAATACGGTGGATGTGCAGAACGTGGCTGCGGAAGCGCTTGCTGAGGAAACCTGGACAGCGGCGGAGACACAGCTGGCGGCAGAAGCTCTGGCAGATGGCGCTGTGCTGGATGATGCGGAGAATTCCGTGGATGCAGCGGCACAGCCGGCGGCAGAAACGTTGACAGACGGCAACGTGCCGGGTGATGCGGCGGCAGCAGAGATGGCAGCAACAGAGTTTGCGGCTGCGGGACAGGGTGCCGCTGCCGCGCAGGACGGGCAGGATACAGCAGAGGAGATCGTGATCTCTGAGACGGACGACGCAGAACCTTTTGCGGTGGTTGACGGAGCGGATGCAGGCGCAGGGGCGATTGAAGTGCCGGAAGGCGGTGGCCTGATCAGCGAAATCGAGATCGTTGCGATCGAGGCTTCTGAGCCGGTTGAAGCAGGCGGAAAATTGGAGGAAATGTCTGAAACGCCTGACACGAGGAGCGGAGACTGCGGCGCAGTTCCGGGTACCGTGGCATGGGAGCTTGATGAGGGCGGAATGCTGAAGGTCAGCGGGAACGGCGACATGGCATCCTGGGAGAGTCCGGAGCAGGTGCCATGGGGCGCGCTGCGCGGCGAGATTCTTGGGATTGAGATCGCGGAAGGCGTTACTTCAGTGGGCGCATATGCGTTTTGCGGCTGTGAAGCGGCAGAAAGCGTTGAGGTGGCGGAGAGCGTTTCTGTGATAGGCGAGGCGGCCTTCTCCCGCTGCAGTGGCTTCACGACGGTGAGCATCGGTTAGTTAGAAAAGAAAAGGATTGATTTTCGAACGCTTTTGTGTATAATAGGGTGTGAATCACGCTCCGGGCTGCAGGGCGGCCCGGAAGCAACCTATTACCGACCGCGAAAATATGCGGTCCTGGTACTATAAGGAGGATAAAGATGAAAAAATTTACGGCACTTTTACTGACAGCTTCACTTGTTCTGGCTTCCGCAAGCATGGCTATGGCGGATGAGACGGAGATGGCGACAGAGTCGGCGCTCACCCCGGAGGAGAAGTCCGAGGGCGTTATGACGCACGACGAGTACATGGCGGCGGCTGTGGACGACGAGGTCGTGATCGAGACCTACGTCCAGGCAAAGCAGTCCTGGTGGGAGGACAAGGCGACGGTCTACACGCAGGATCATGACGGCGCTTACTTTATCTACAACATGGCCTGCTCCGAGGAGGATTACGACAAGCTTGAGGTCGGTACGAAGATCCGTGTGACCGGCTACAAGGCTGAGTGGGAAGGCGAGGTTGAGATCGCTGAGGGAGCTACCTTTGAGATCCTGGACGGCGAGTATATCGCGGAGCCGGAGGATGTGACGGAGCTGCTCGGCACAGACGAGCTGATCGACCATCAGAATGAGCTTGTCACGTTTAAGGGCATGACGGTCGAAGCGAAGGAAGATCCGGAGGGCAACGAGGTTGCGTTCCTGTACAACTGGGACGGCTCCGGCGAGGACGGCAGCGACCTGTACTTTGATGTTTCCCTGAACGGCGAGACCTACACCTTCACGGTGGAGTCCTATCTGTGCGACAACACGACGGACGTCTACAACGCAGTCAAGGAGCTGAAGGTCGGCGATGTGATCGACATGGAGGGCTTCCTGTACTGGTATCAGGGCGTGAACCCGCATATCACATCCGTAGCTGCGGCGGAGTAAGCAGGCGCGTCACAACCCGGATCCGTTAAACCGAATACGATGAAGTACTGTGCCGGTATATGGGGAGCCATATACCGGCATTTCTATAGTGAAATTTGTGTTCCAAGTGTCAAATGTGCCGGTCGCGGGTTCCTCGCGGCTCGTTGCTATACACGGATTTTCGACATTTCTGCGACATAAATTTTTGACAGGTTTCGACAAAATTGTGCTTTTTTCATCACAAATCCCCACAAAATTCGTTTTTATCTATGGAGGGTATTGCGGCAGTGCAGGGAAAACGGGGAGAATCCTGTCAGTTTCTGCGATAAGATTTCCTTGCCAACGCAAGAGGTTGTTATATAATACAAGTAGTTTTTGTGCATGACAATTTTTGGTAAGGGCCCCCAAAAAATGCATCAGTGCAACGACAAAATACTAAATTAGGGGAGGAATAAACGATGGAAAAGCTTAATATCGCGATTGCTGACGACAACGAGAGGATGGTACAGCTGCTAGATCACATTGTCAGTAGCGACGAGGAGCTGGAGGTCGTCGGAAAAGCAGGAAACGGGGAGGAACTTATCGAGATTATCCGGGAGAAGAAGCCGGATGTTGTCCTTTTGGATATTATTATGCCGAAGCTGGACGGGCTGACGGTGATGGATCGTGTCAATCGGGACCAGAGCATGAAAAAGCCGGCGTTTATTGTAATCTCCGCAGTCAGTCAGGAGAAGATGACGGAGGACGCGTTTGAACTCGGGGCGGATTACTATATTTTGAAGCCGTTTGACAACGATATGGTTGTGAACCGCATCAAGCGAGTGCGGGCCAGACAGCAAAAAAGCTTTGCAAAGCCGAAAAAGACGAATTCTTATGAGAGCAAGAAGCAGTACGTGGAGTACAACCTCGAGACGGACGTCACGAATATCATCCATGAGGTCGGCGTTCCAGCGCACATCAAGGGATACCAGTACCTGCGCGACGCGATCATCATGTCGGTGAATGATATGGAGATGCTCAATTCGATCACGAAGATCCTGTATCCAACGATTGCGAAGCGCCATCAGACGACGCCGAGCCGGGTGGAGCGCGCGATCCGGCACGCGATCGAGGTGGCCTGGAGCCGCGGCAAGATGGACACGATCGACGAGCTGTTTGGCTACACGGTCAGCAACGGCAAGGGAAAGCCGACAAATTCCGAGTTCATCGCGCTGATTGCCGACAAGATCCGCCTGGAATACAAGAGCCGCGCGTGATGGCATGAGCGGCTGCCGCCTGAGGAAATCTCCGGCTGAATCGGTGCAGCATACAGAGACAGTCATGTACAAGATACACAAATTGTGATCGGAACAACGGCAAAAACATACAATATTTATGAAAACGGGCGAAGAAATGCTTTTCAATACGAGAGAAATGAGTTATAATCAGATTGATCTCGATAATGTCGAATAAGCGGAGGTTCGTATATGAAAAGAATATTGTATGTGACATCGGAGGCGGTGCCGTTTATCAAGACGGGAGGTCTTGCGGATGTGGCCGGTTCCCTGCCGAAGTGCTTTGACAAGAATGAGTTTGACGTGCGTGTGATCCTGCCGAAGTACCAGTGCATGAGTGAAGAGTGGAAGAGCAAGATGAATTACGTGACGCATTTCTATATGGATCTTGCGTGGCGTTCCCAGTATGTCGGCGTGCTGGAGATGCAGTACGAGGGCGTGCAGTTTTATTTTATCGACAACGAATACTATTTTTCCGGGGCGAAGCCCTATGGGAATATTTACCAGGACATTGAGAAGTTTGCGTTTTTCTCGAAGGCCGCGCTCTCGGCGCTGCCGCTGGTCGGTTTCCGACCGGACATTGTGCACTGCCACGACTGGCAGACCGGCCTGATTCCGGTGTTCCTCAAGGATAAGTTCCATGACGGTGAGTTCTTCCGGGATATGAAGTCGATCATCACGATTCACAATCTCAAGTTCCAGGGCATCTGGGATGTGAAGACAGTGCGTGATATCACGGGGCTTCCGGCTTATTATTTCACGCCGGATAAGCTTGAAGCATACGGTGACGCCAACTACCTGAAGGGCGGCATCGTGTACGCGGACGCGATCACGACGGTGAGCGATACTTACGCCGAGGAGATCAAGATGCCGTTCTACGGCGAGGGCCTCGACGGGCTGATGAGGGCGCGTTCCAATTCCCTGCGAGGGATCGTCAACGGCATTGACTACGATGAGTACAATCCGGAGACGGACGCCCTGATCGAACATAACTACAACGCGAGAAATTTCCGCAAGGAGAAGATCAAGAACAAGCGGGCGCTGCAGCGTGAGCTCGGACTGAACCAGAGCGACACGACGTTCATGGTCGGCATTGTCTCCCGTCTGACGGACCAAAAGGGCTTTGACCTGATCGCCCATATGATGGATGAGATGTGTCAGAATGACATCCAGATCGTCGTGCTCGGCACCGGCGAGGAGAAGTATGAGAATATGTTCCGCCATTTCGCCTGGAAGTATCAGGGCAAGGTGTCTGCGAACATCTTCTACTCCGAGGCGCTGTCGCACAAGATTTACGCCTCCTGCGACGCGTTCCTGATGCCGTCGCTGTTTGAGCCGTGCGGGCTCTCGCAGCTGATGAGCCTGCGCTACGGCACGGTGCCGATCGTGCGCGAGACCGGCGGCCTGAAGGACACGGTCATCCCGTATAATGAGTACGAGAGCACGGGTACCGGTTTCAGCTTTGCCAATTATAACGCGCATGAGATGTACTTCACCTTGCAGTATGCGATGTCGGTTTACTATAATAAGAAACGCGAGTGGAACAAGATGATCGACCGCGGCATGGCGATGGACTTCTCCTGGCACAGCTCGGCCGCGAAGTATGCGGAGCTGTACAACTGGCTGTGATCAAAAAATTTACAAAACAAGAATAATTTCCCTCCTTTTGGAGGATACTGTGAGTGTAGCTGAAGCTGTTTCCTGCTTTGCCTCTCCTGCGGGACGTGGCCGCGGGGTGCAAGGCGGGCGGCAGCCGACCTAAGTATCTTCCAAAAGGAGGGATTTTTTATGAACGAGATTTCGGAACTGGATCTTCAGAACCTCCGCCATCTGATCGGCGGATTTTCGACAACGCAGTGTAAGATGCAGGCTTACGCGGAGCAGGCGACAGATCCGGGTGTAAAGCAGTTTTTCCAGAAGTCTGCACAGTCGGCGATGGAGAGCAGGCAGCAGCTTATGAAATTTCTGCAGTAGCTTTGCAACTGTGAAAGGCCCGGATCAGCAGGCAGAGAAAGAGCTTGCTGGCGGGGACGCAGGGACAGGAAGCAGTGGAGCGCAGATCCACCGAGGATATTGTCCGGCGTGGATTTGCGGATGGAAACGGCGAGAGTGTTGAGCAGAATGGAAGGAGAGAAGACGATGTTGGACGAAAAGACAATGGTGTCAGACACACTGGCCGGGATCAACGGCGAACTGGTGCGTTACGGCGAGATGATCCCGCAGACAGAGAATATGCAGCTGAAGCAGACGCTGAAGCAGTTCCGCAATCAGTGCGAGCAGTCGCAGGAGGAGATCTATCAGATCGCGCGGAGCAAGCAGTACTATGTGCCGGCCGCGAAGGCGACGAGAGAGGAGATCGACCATGTGAAGTCGATTCTCGCACAGGGCTAAATCGGAGTTAGAAGAAACGACTGCCGCATACGCGGACGACTGGACAGCGGGAACGTTTTCCGGGCGGGACGCAGAGCGGCAGTTTTTTCTGTGAAGGGGCAGGGAACGCTGAGACGGAAACTTGCATATTCCGGGAGAGACGAAGAACGCTGATGAGAAAATTTGCATATTCCGGGAGAGACGAAGAACGCTGACGAGAAAATTTGCATATTCCGGGAGGGACGAAGAACGCAGATGAGAAAATTTACATATTCTGGGAAGAAACATAAAAGGGATTGCGGTTCTGCGGGGAATTCGCTATACTGTCTTTGACAGACGCGCGGGCGATGTCTGGAAGGAGAAGGACTATGACGCAAGAGAAAGGAAGAAAATCGGTGTTTCCCGGAGGGCTTTTCTTGCTGCTTTTGTGTCTGCTTTTGGGCGGCACGCTTGCAGCAGCGGAGACAGAGCAGGCAGGCGGGAGCATAGCGGGAAGCGGGATAGAGCAGGCAGGCGGAGGTATGACGGGAAGCGGGACAGAGCAGGCAGACGGAGGCATGACGGGAAGCGGGACAGAGCAGGCAGGCGGAGGTATGACGGGAAGCGGGACGGAGCAGGCAGGCGGAGACGCGGCCGGGACGGGGCAGGAGCCTGGGGAAGAAACAGAGATGCCGGAAACCGTTTCCATTCGCGTAAACAAGTCTTCCATTGTTATGATACAGGGAAAGACGTATCGGCTGAGAGCTTCCGGAGAGAATCTGCCAAAGGCGGTCAAATGGCGCAGCAGCAACAAGAAAGTGGCGAAGGTGGATAAAACCGGAAAGGTGACGGCCCGTGCGGCAGGGGAGGCCACTATCACGGCGAAGTCCGGAAAGTATAAAGCAGCCTGTAAGGTGACTGTGTATAAGGCTGCCCTGAACCAGACAAAGCTATCGCTGGAAAAAGGAAAGTCGAAAAAGCTAAAGGTAACGGGAAGCGCGGCGAAGGTGAAGTGGAAGAGCAGCAATCCGAAGATTGTCGCTGTGAACAGCAAAGGGAAAATCAGGGCAAAGGCTCCCGGAACGGCAAAGATTTACGCAAAGGTCGGCGTGCACAGGCTTTCCTGCAAGGTCACGGTGACATACAGCCGGTGGAGCCAGCTCCTCGACGAGTATAAGGAGGACAGCGGGACAAAGCAGCTTGTCTTTGTCAAATACGAGGGCGGAAGCCGCGCCGCGGTGCAGATGTATGAGAAAAACGGAGGGAAGTGGAGCTGCATCGTGGATTGCCAGGGCTATGTGGGGCGCAACGGAATCGACAAGGTGAGGGAGGGCGACGGGAAGACGCCGACCGGCACCTTTTCCCTGACGCACGCGTTCGGGATTCAGGATGACCCGGGGGCGAAGCTGCCGTATGTGAAGGTCAATTCTTATCTGTACTGGTGCGCGGACCAGTCGCATTACAACCAGCTGATCGACATCCGCCAGTACCCGCACAGCTGCAGCGGAGAGCACCTGATCAATTATGTGCCGCACTATTACTATGGAATGTTCCTCGATTTTAACAAGGAGAACGTGTATCAAAAGGGAGCGGCGATCTTCCTGCACTGTACCGGGTCAAATCCGTACACGGCCGGATGCGTCGCGGTAAGCCAGGCGGACATGATCAAGATCATACAGCACGCGGAGGAAGGCGCGAAGATCTGTATTTATCCGGAGTAGGAGGGATCGGCCGTTGCTGTTCGCTCCCCATTGTCCCGCGAGGAGGTTTCCATGCAGAATGCACGGATATCCCGAGGATTGAAGCGCGAAATGCTGCGCATACAGCATTGCTGTGCATCGCGAGGCGCTGTTATCATAACCTCTTCGAGGCGTGGAATGCGGATGTCGGAGGCGTTTCTGCGCATCGCGAAGCGTTGTTACTGGCTGCGGGAGAGCAGCCTTCTGCGCACGTTTTTGTCTGGAAGGAACAGAAAGGCAAGCACAGAGAAAATCACTGAGAAAATAAAGGCCAGACAGGCCAGGGAAGCCCAGGACGTCCTGCCGAGATACGGCAGGGCGTTTTTGAGCAGAAGCGCCCCGGCGCCGCTCAGGATACAGATAAGCCCTGGCTTTGCGAACGCGTTCGCGAGGTCGAAGCAAAAGCCCCCTCTTTGACGGAGCGTGAACAGGGTACAGATGGTCAGGAGCGCCTGGCTGAGCAGGGTTCCGGCAAAATATCCGTCGATCCCGATCTTCGGGACGAGCAGGAGGACGGCGGCGAGACGGACGCCGAATCCGGCGATGTTCCATACGGTGACGAGCGTGGTTGCGCCCAGCCCGTGCAGGATGCTTACGAGGGTCGTGTTGACGTACAGGAAGGGGCATAGGAGGGCCAGCTTTCTCGTGTAGATGCCGGCCAGCTCGCTGTGGAACAGCAGTTCGCCGATGCTGCCGCCGAAGAGGAGGAAAGCCCCCAGAAAAAACAGGCCGAGCAGCAGGCTTCCCTGGAAGCTTGCGTTGGTGGCGCCTGCTATTTTTTTGTCCTGGCGGAGCGCGCGCGCCTCCGACACCGCGGGCAGGAGCAGGGTGCCGAGCGCGGCGGTGACTGCGGTCGGGAACATGATGAGGGGAAGCGCCATCCCGGACAGCGTGCCGTAGGCGGCGAGGGAGCGGGAACTGTCGTGCCCGAAGCGGCACAGCATTTGAGGCAGGAGAGCAGCCTCGATCCCCTGGAGGATGCAGACCAGCATACGGTTGAGGCATAGCGGCGTGGATACGGACAGAACCCGGGCAAGGTCGGTGCAAAAGGGGCTTGGGCTGTGACGGCGCCCGGTGGGCTTTTGTAAGCGAGGATGCAAAAGGCCGGACTTCCCGACGTCATGAATAGGTGCATTTTTTCCGCAGGACAGGCGGAGCACACAGAACAGGGCGGCGGCAAGCTCTCCGGCGATCTGCCCGAGAGCCATGGCGGACGCATCCATCTTCCGACCGCTTTTTCCGGCCAGGGAGAAGAAGAAAAATACGGCGGCGATGCGCAGCAGCTGTTCGACAAGCTGAGCGGCGGCGGAGACAGCGACATTTTTGCGCCCGATGAAAAAACCTCCGATGCAGCCGTGAATCGCAGCGAACGGAAGGGAGAGCGCGGTCATTTGAAGCAGTAAAGCGCAGGCGGGCTGCAGGAGGAAGGAGCGCGCGATCCAGGGCGCGCCGAGAAAGAGGGCCGCCGAGCAGATTGCGGAAAGTCCTCCGGAAAGCAGGAGCGCGCAGGCGAGGATGCGAAGCGCGGCACGTCCGTTCTTTTCTGCGTAGGATTCGGCGGTAAAGCGTGAGACAGCCGTCTGGACGCCGCCGCAGGAGAGCGCCATACAGAATGCACACAGGGGGAGCGTGAGCTGGAAGAGTCCGATCTGTGCCGCACCGATCGTGCGTGAGAGGAATATTTTATAGAAGAAGCCCGCCGCCCGGGTCACGAGTCCGGTGAAAGTCAGAATAAAGGTGCCCTTCAGGAGATAATGCCGCTGATTCATTACAAGCCGCCTGGAACAATGTTTGTACACTATATGCGGCCGGGCGTCATGCTTAGTACTTTTTCCCCTTGACATCAGATCGATCTGGTGCTATTCTGTACACGAAATCCGAGTAAAACGCTCGGAAATAAAGCGGAAGGTGCTCAGACCGCTCCTGCCGGACTTTGCGTCAGGGGTCATAGCAGGGGAAACAAGTGCAGAACAGACGCAAAACAGACGCAAAACAGTCACAAAACAAGCGTAATACAGACGCAAAACAAGAACAGACACAAAGCAGACGCAGAATAAGCGTAAACAGGCGTAAAACAGACGCAGAACAGGCGCAGAGGGCAAATGCGCCAGAACATCCGGCCCTGCGGCGCGAAACCGCCGGGCGGGGAGGGCATTATGAAACTATCAACGAAAGGAAGATACGGCCTGCGGGCGATGATCGATCTCGCCCAGTACAGCGAGCAGGAGGCGGTGTCGATCAGCAGCATCGCTCAGAGGCAGAATATATCAGAGAGCTATCTGGAGCAGCTGGTGGCGAAGCTGAAAAAGGCAGGGCTTGTGATGAGCACGCGCGGGGCGCAGGGCGGATACCGTCTGACGCGCCCGGCGGACGAGATCTCGGTCGGTGACGTGCTGCGGGCGCTGGAGGGCAATCTTGAGGCGGTCGTCTGCTCGGCTCAGACGGAGGAGGGCTGTCAGGGCTCAGATCTGTGTGTGACGAAATATGTCTGGCAGAAGATCAACGAAAGCATTGCGAAGACGGTTGATGAGATGATGCTCAGCCAGCTTGTCGAAGAGAGCAGAAAAGCGCAGCTGAAGATGGCGGAGCAGCAGAAGACAGAGCAGCAGGTGGACTACAGCAGCCAGAGCTGTTCCGGCTGACGCGAAAGCAACGCGAATCTGTCCGCTGCCGGGCGCATGGCGGCGAGGCTCACGTGCATGGATTTACTTAGGAAAACAATGCAGCTTTGCTGCAAGTTTATGATAGAAGGAGAAGGAAGATGGAACGATTGATTTATCTGGACAATGCCGCTACAACAAAGACTTCGCCGACGGTTCTGGAGGCGATGCTCCCGTATTTTTCCGAATATTACGGAAATGCGTCCAGCATCTACAGCATCGGCACAAAGAGCAAGGAGGCGATCAGCCACAGCCGTGAGACGATCGCGAATACGCTCGGCGCGAAGCCGGAGGAGATCTATTTCACGGCCGGAGGCTCCGAATCGGATAACTGGGCGATCAAGGCGACCGCGGAGGCGTATGGGGCGAAGGGAAAGCACATCATCACGTCAAAGATCGAGCATCACGCGGTGCTGCATACCTGCGAGTACCTGGAGAAGCGGGGATACGAGATTTCCTACATCGACGTCGACGAGAACGGCGTGGTAAAGCTGGATCAGCTCGAGAAAGCGATCCGTCCGGATACGATCCTGATCACGATCATGTTTGCGAACAATGAGATCGGGACGATCCAGCCGATCAAGGAGATCGGGGAGATTGCGAAAAAGCACGGAATCCTGTTCCACACGGACGCGGTGCAGGCGTACGGGCAGCTTCCGATCAACGTCGACGAGCTGAATATCGATATGCTCAGCTCCAGCGGCCACAAGATCTGCGGGCCGAAGGGGATTGGCTTCCTGTACATCCGCAAGGGCGTGAAGATCCGCTCGTTCGTGCACGGCGGGGCGCAGGAGCGCAAGCGTCGCGCGGGCACGGAGAATGTTCCGGGCATCGTAGGCTACGGTAAGGCGGCCGAGGAGGCATTCGCGACGATGCAGGAGCGCACGGCAAAGGAGATTGAGCTGCGCGATTACCTGATTGACCGCATCTTGAAGGAGATTCCGTACACGAGGCTGAACGGGCACCGCACGAAGCGCCTGCCGAACAACGCGAATTTCAGCTTCCAGTTTATTGAGGGCGAGTCGCTGCTGATCATGCTCGACATGGAGGGTATCTGCGGTTCGAGCGGATCCGCCTGTACGTCCGGTTCGCTGGATCCCTCGCACGTGCTGCTCGCGATCGGCCTGCCGCACGAGATTGCGCACGGTTCCCTGCGGCTGACGCTCGGCGCGGAGACGACGAAGGAAGATATCGACTTCGTGATCGAGAAGGTGAAGGGAATCGTGGAGCGGCTGCGCAGTATGTCGCCGCTGTATGAGGATTTTGTGAGAAAATCGCAGCATTAAAAGCTTTTTGGACACGGGAACAGGAGCACAGGACGTCCCGGAACGTTTTGGGAAAGGATGCGTCTGGCGGCGGCTGTGAGAAAACGAACGATGGATAGACAAGGGATAGGAGGAACACGATCATGTATTCGGAAAAGGTAATGGATCATTTTCAGAATCCGAGAAATGTAGGAGAGATCGAGAACGCGAGCGGCGTCGGCACGGTCGGGAACGCGAAGTGCGGCGATATCATGCGTATGTATCTGGACATCGACGACAACGGCATCATCCAGGATGTGAAGTTTAAGACCTTCGGCTGCGGCGCGGCCGTGGCGACGAGCAGCATGGCGACGGAGCTCGTCAAGGGAAAGAGCATCCAGGAGGCGCTCCAGGTGACGAACAAGGCTGTGATGGAGGCGCTGGACGGGCTTCCGCCTGTGAAGGTGCACTGTTCGCTGCTGGCGGAGGAAGCGATCCATGCGGCGCTCTGGGATTACGCGCAGAAGCACGGGATCGAGATCGAGGGCCTCGAGAAGCCGAAGTCGGACATCAGCGAGGGCGAGGAAGAAGAGGAATATTAAGACGGATACCCGGACGGAACTGCACGGTACCCTTCCTGGTTCTTTGGATTGCGGGCTCGGAGAAAAAGTGGTCGAGGAATGAGCGTATGAAAAAAGGAAAAGTGGTCGTCGGCATGTCCGGCGGCGTGGACTCGTCGGTGGCGGCGTATCTGCTCCTGGAGGCCGGTTATGAGGTGGTCGGCGTCACGATGCAGATCTGGCAGAAGGAGGACGACGACACGGCGAGCGAGAACGGCGGCTGCTGCGGCCTGAGCGCCGTGGAGGACGCCGCCCGGGTGGCGCAGAGGCTTGGGATCCCGCACTATGTCATGAACTTCCGCGATGAGTTCCGGGAGAAGGTCATTCAGTATTTTATGGATGAGTATCTTGCTGGGCGCACGCCGAACCCCTGCATCGCCTGCAACCGCTATGTGAAGTGGGAGTCCCTGCTGCAGCGGAGCCTGCAGATCGGGGCGGATTATATCGCGACCGGGCACTATGCGCGGGTCGCGCGGCTTCCGAACGGACGATACACGCTTCAGCGCTCGGCGACGGAGGCCAAGGATCAGACCTACGCGCTCTACAGCCTGACGCAGGAACAGCTCGCGCGTACGCTGATGCCGGTCGGGGATTACGAGAAGCCGGAGATCCGCAGGATTGCGAAAAAGCTTGGGCTTGCCGTGGCGGACAAGCCGGACAGCATGGAGATCTGCTTTGTCCCGGACGGGGATTACGCAGGGTTTATCCGCGCGAACAGCGGACGGGAGATCCCGGAGGGGAATTTCGTGACGGCGGACGGCAGGGTGCTTGGCAGGCACAAGGGGATTACGCACTATACGGTCGGACAGAGAAAGGGACTGAACATCCCGATGGGGCATCCGGCGTTCGTGACGGAAATCCGGGCGGAAACGAATGAGGTGGTGATCGGAGAAGCCGGCGACGTTTTCACGGATCGGCTGCGCTGCAGCTGCCTGAATTTTATGGCGGTACCGGACATCGAGGGAGAATTGCCGGTGGTCGCGAAGATCCGCTACAATCACCGGGGCGCCCGCGCGGTGGTGCGCAGAACCGGCCTGGATGAGGCAGAGGTGGTATTTGAAGAGCCGGTGCGCGCGGTGACTCCCGGGCAGGCGGTCGTCTTCTACGATGGAGATTATGTGGCCGGAGGCGGGACGATCCTGTGAGGAAGCCGGCCGGTCTTTTGGCGGCGTTCCTGACCGAAACACGGTGTTTCCAGCCGCGGCCGAGGGAGTGGGACGCCGGTTTTTTGGGAGAAAGTATTTTCTATGTACGGGAATAGCCTTGAAGACTTTGGAAGGCTGTGTTAAACTGGTGGTGTGGAAAACATCGCCAGTTTTTTATGCGCAGGCCCGCGAGAGGAAAAATTTGCTGCTGTCGCAGCACGCGGGCCGCGCAGCGAGCAGGGCGAAACCCGTC
>CANQWV010000030.1 GCA_947627645.1 uncultured Lachnospiraceae bacterium
TGTAAGTTGATCCTGTCCGACAGGTGCAGATCCGCCGTCCAGTTTTTCTGCCCCTCATAGTAGACAATCGGGATAATAGGCGGATAGCGGAAGCTCTTCCGGCTGGTGGAGCCCTTTTTCAGTCCTTCCTGCTGCTTCTTGTAATCATACCAGATCACCACCATATAGCGGAGCAGCTGCATGGCCACGTCATAATCTACGTCCGTCTTATGCTCCACCAGGGGAAGAACAAAGACCTCGCTTTCCCCTTCCCTGCCCCGAATCCGCACTTTCTTGACAACATCTGCTTCGAACGGAACTCCAAGGAAAGCCTGATAGCGTTCTGTCACGTCCTCAATGTCCTCCGGCTGCAGGTTCTCGAAGATGGGCAGGCCGATGTAATCCCTAAGAAACTGGCAGGTGAGCTTCCGGTTGCGGAAGATCGTCCGGCTGTTAGCGTCCCGGGTGTGTGTCTCAGGAGAATAGCCGCTCCCGGTTTCTGCCTGAGCGTCTTTCACATCTGTGTCCTGGATTTCTGTGTCATTGTCAGCAGTATTTCCTGTTGTTACGTTTTTCTCTGAAGTATGCCGCACTTTTCCCGCTGTATTTTTATCTCTCGTAATTTTATCTGCCGCCTCTGCAGCTTTTGCAGCGTTATCTTTTGTATCCGTATCTCTCACTGTAATGTTATCTTCTGCATTTCTCGCAGCCTTATCCACTGCCTTTTTATCTTTTGCGGTTTTACCTGACGTATCGATACCTTTTACGGCTTCATCCGCAGGTTTTCTTCTTCTGTAGGAGTCGGTTTCTTTTGAATTCTTTCGCATTTTCCGAATTCCTCCTAACATGATGACGCATAAGGGGAAGGGAAAACTTTTCAGGACAGAATCTGTCAGATGTGGCTTGAAATTATTATATAGCAGGAGTTCTCCTAAAGCAATGATGAATTTTCGTCTAGAGTATCTACAGAAAAAAGAGCCGGAACCATTTTCTTACGGTCTCAGCATTTTGCATCTTCATCATGGAATTCCAGTCAAGTGATCCACAAGCCTATTAGAAGCGCGTCAAAGTAGCTAACACTTGTTTCTCTACGAAAAAAATCCCTTCGGGATCCAAATCACCCCAAAGGGACTTTCCTGTTCGCCTTACGGCATATACCTGCCACACTGATCGTTTCCATTTTCCCTATTATGCACTAGCGCCTACTTCTGCTGCCAGAACTGCTCAACCGCTGAAGCGGCTTCCGCCTCACTCAGGCTATACTGCTCCTGCAGGCAAACAAGGGTTTCTTCCCGTGACATCTCCCTGCTCTGACAGATGGAAACCAGCTTACCAAAAAATATGTTTATGCGCTGTTTCGCGGCCTCCGCCTCCTGTCTGGCCAGCTGCGTGTTCCGGCGCTCCGCCTGTATGTCCATCTTCTCCATGCTCGCAAACAGATTCCCCATGCCGCTATCCTCCAATCTCGCCAGCTTTTCCCTGGCTTCCTCCACCGGCACATTCATCTTCCGTAACAGAGCCCACAGGATTTCCTGATAGATTGCCTTGATGTCCGTCGCCGACCTGTTATAAATCTCATCCACATAGTCCCTCGAGGTATTGATCAGCTCCGTGAAATCCTCCGGATTCTGGATCCGGTTGATCATCATCACCAGGGACATCTCATTCTTCCGCTTCTTAAGGTCATCGTTTCCATACCCGTGCACCCGCACCAGCTTATAAACGAAGTCCGGTATGTATTCCTCCAGCCCGTCCTGTAAGTTGATCCTGTCCGACAGGTGCAGATCCGCCGTCCAGTTTTTCTGCCCCTCATAGTAGACAATCGGGATAATAGGCGGATAGCGGAAGCTCTTCCGGCTGGTGGAGCCCTTTTTCAGTCCTTCCTGCTGCTTCTTGTAATCATACCAGATCACCACCATATAGCGGAGCAGCTGCATGGCCACGTCATAATCTACGTCCGTCTTATGCTCCACCAGGGGAAGAACAAAGACCTCGCTTTCCCCTTCCCTGCCCCGAATCCGCACTTTCTTGACAACATCTGCTTCGAACGGAACTCCAAGGAAAGCCTGATAGCGTTCTGTCACGTCCTCAATGTCCTCCGGCTGCAGGTTCTCGAAGATGGGCAGGCCGATGTAATCCCTAAGAAACTGGCAGGTGAGCTTCCGGTTGCGGAAGATCGTCCGGCTGTTAGCGTCCCGGGTGTGTGTCTCAGGAGAATAGCCGCTCCCGGTTTCTGCCTGAGCGTCTTTCACATCTGTGTCCTGGATTTCTGTGTCATTGTCAGCAGTATTTCCTGTTGTTACGTTTTTCTCTGAAGTATGCCGCACTTTTCCCGCTGTATTTTTATCTCTCGTAATTTTATCTGCCGCCTCTGCAGCTTTTGCAGCGTTATCTTTTGTATCCGTATCTCTCACTGTAATGTTATCTTCTGCATTTCTCGCAGCCTTATCCACTGCCTTTTTATCTTTTGCGGTTTTACCTGACGTATCGATACCTTTTACGGCTTCATCCGCAGGTTTTCTTCTTCTGTAGGAGTCGGTTTCTTTTGAATTCTTTCGCATTTTCCGAATTCCTCCTAACATGATGACGCATAAGGGGAAGGGAAAACTTTTCAGGATAGAACCTGTCAGATGTGGCTTGAAATTATTATATAGCAGGAGTTCTCCTAAAGCAATGATGAATTTTCGTCCGAGGCATATATAAAAAAAGAACCGGAACCATTTTCTTACGGTCTCAACAGCAAGTGCTTCGGCATGGTTTGAACTAATCAGAAAGAGCCGCCAGTGCAAACCGACAGCTCCGTTCTACTCTACTTCTCTAATGTTTTTGTGATAAAACCTTTCACCTCGCCGGGCGCAATCCCCAGCGCGGACGCCAGCTCATTGTGAAGCATCTCCTCCGCGCGCTTCATGCTGCGCTCATCCACCTGGCTCAGATGCCGTCCCGCCCTCGCCATGTGCTTCTCTTTCAGATACACGGCGCGGATCAGCCGAACCAGATCCGTGCAGTCCCCGCTTTTCAGGTAAACCTGATACTGTTCGTTGAGCAAACGCGGATTCTTGTTCTCACATACCACCGCATCGACCTCCGGGATATGCCGGATAAAGGACATCGCCTCTTCCTTCGTCATGACCGGGCGATGGTAAACTGCCGTGTCAACCGGGATGAAAAGTCTGCCGCCCTGATAGACCGGGGAGAGCGTATAATAATCCACGTCTTCTCTCGCTCCCTGCATATCCAGAGGACCGACCGCCTCGACCCGGCACACGCCCGTCGTCCCGTAGACAATCTGTTCTCCTACCTGATACATCTTCCCAATCCTCCTTCTGATCTCACAGCGATACGCCTGCCTGACGCCTGCGGCACAGCCAGCATGACAGCAAAGCCCGTCATGACAGCGTCTCAGGCTGTCCGGCCCGTCGCTTTGCAGATAAAAACGGACATTCTTCCGCACAAATATCATAACAAATCGACGTGTTGAAATCAAAGGGAGTTTTGAACAAAAAATCACTTATTTTTTAATTTTCACCAGATACTTTTTTACCATAAGAAGATAGATAATCACGCAAACGATGACCGCAGCGCCCGAGATCCACTTCATAACAGGCGGCAGCGGACCTCCGTCCATGCTGAAGCCAAATCCGAGAATACACAGCCCAAAAAGTATGGAGACGACTCCGGACGGCTTGATAAAGCGTTCGATCGACTCTGGAGTATATGTCTTAACCATATTGGAATAATTGGGCATCTTTCCGGCAAACAGCTGAACCAGCCCCTCGATCAAAAAAATTCCTCCCAGGATCACGTCTACCATGATTGTCGAATTTTCAGTTATAAAATTCATACTTTTCTCCTTTCCCTGCTTTCCCTGCTTGCTACTTTGCATTTTCCATCCATGTCCGCGATGTTCTTCACAGACAGAAGGTTTACACATATGCCAAACCTTCTGTTTCAGTATAACACAAAAAATGCAGCGTGGTTGTACCGTTCGTGTTCCTAAACGGTTTATTTATGTTGGATCCATCCTATATGTTTCTCACTCAAACTGCGACGCATACAGGCGATAATAAAAGCCTTTCTGCACCATCAGCTCGTCGTGTGTGCCCTGCTCCACAACGTCGCCGTGGTCGAGCACCAGGATGCGGTCCGCGTTCTGGATCGTCGAGAGGCGGTGCGCGATCACGAAGCAGGTGCGCCCGGCCATGAGCGAGCGCATCGCCTGCTGCACCTGCCGCTCCGTGCTTGTGTCCACGTTGCTGGTCGCCTCGTCGAGGATCAGCATCTGCGTGTCGTAGAGCATCGCCCGGGCGATCGTCAGCAGCTGCTTCTGCCCCTTACTGATGTTCGTGCCATCCTCGCTGATCACCGTCTGGTAACCGTCCGGCAGCCGCATGATATAGCTGTGGATCCGGGCGGCCTTCGCGGCGGCGACAACCTCCTCCATCGTGGCGTTTTCCTTTCCGTAAGCGATGTTTTCATAGATCGTGCCGTGGAACAGCCAGGTCTCCTGCAGAACCATCGCGTAGGCGCGGCGCAGGCTGTCCCGCGTGAGCGTGCGGATCTCGTGCCCGTCCACCAGGATCTCGCCAGCGTCCACGTCGTAGAAGCGCATCAGCAGGTTGATGATCGTGCTCTTGCCTGCGCCGGTCGGTCCGACGATCGCAATCGTCTTTCCTGCATCCGCCTTCAGATTCAGATTGTGCAGGATCGTCCTGCCCGGCACGTAGCCGAATGAGACGTTCTTCATCCCGACGTCTCCCTGGACATCTGACAGAGTCTTCGCACCGTAGATGTCCTTCACCTCCTCGGGCTCGTCGAGCAGACGGAACACCCGCTCCGCCGCGGCAAGCGCCGAATAGATCTCGTTGATGATATTGGCAATCTCGTTGATCGGTCCGGAAAATTTGCGGGAATAGAGCACGAACGAGGAAATCTGCCCGAGATCCACGATCTTCCACAGATAGAACACCGCGCCCACAAGCCCGATCAGCGCCAGCCCAAGGTTGTTGATGAAGCCGACCGTCGGCCCCATCGTCATGCCGAGCGTGTCCGCATCGCGGTAGGCGTCCGCGGCGGCGTGGTTGATCGCGCTGAATTCTTCACATACCCCATCCTCGTAAGCGTAGGCGAGGATCGTCTTCTGCCCGGTGAACATCTCCTCAACAAAACCGTTCATGCGCCCGTAGGCCGCGCTGCGCTTCGCGTACAGCGGCCGCGTCCTGCGCCCCATCCGCGAGGTGTACAGGACAGCCATCGGGATCGTCACGAGCATACACACCACGAGCGGCAGGGAAATTACACACATCATCAGAAAAGAACCGATCACCGTCACCACACTTGTGATGATCTGCACGACGTCCGTCGCCAGGCTGGTGCTCAGCACATCGACGTCGTAGCTGACGCGGCTGATGATGTCGCCCGCCTGATTGCGGTCGAAAAATCCGACCGGCAGCGTCATAAGCTTGTCAAAGACATCCCCGCGCAGCTTCTGCGCCACGCGTCGGCTGACGCGCATCATCCCGATGTTCACAAAAAAGGTCAAAAGGCCGCTCGCCACGTAGGCGATCAGCATACAGCGGCCATAATAGAATACGACGTCGAAATCCACCTTTCCGACGCCCGCCCCAGCGGCGTGGATCGCCTGGCCGGCGAAGCCTGGCCCGAGCAGATTCCCGAAATTGCTCAAAAAAGCGCAGGCAGTCAGCCCGGCCACCGCCCAGCGGTAATCCCGCAGGTAGGACAGGATACGCCGCAGCGTCCCCTTTGTGTCTCTCGGCCGTTCCTTTTTTCCTCCGCGGTCTCCCGGTCCCGGCATCGTCCGCGCCTCCTTTCTTTACTTACTTATCAAGCAGATGAACTCACCCGTATAGTATCGTATGTTATCGCGCTTTCTCATGGGTTCGGCAGCAAATACCTTCGCAATATCCGCCTCAGCCCGAGCGGAATTCATCGGAGCCCATCTGTACTTCGTAGATCTCCCGGTACTCCGGGCAGGTCTCAAGCAGATACTCGTGGCTGCCGTAGCCGATGCAGCGCCCGTCGTCCATCACGAGAATGTTCGTCAGGTTCATCACGGAGCTGACACGCTGGGCGATCAGGATTGTCGTTGTGTTTTTGTGGTGCTCCAGGACGGCCTTCCGAAGCGCTGCGTCCGTCTTGTAATCCAGTGCGGATGAAGAGTCGTCCAGGATCAGGATCTCCGGATCCGCCGCCAGCGCGCGGGCGATCAGCAGCCGCTGCTTCTGTCCGCCGGAGAGGTTTGCGCCCTTGATGTCCGCGACATGGTCCAGACCCTTCTCCAGGCCGTCGATGTACTCCGCCGCCATCGCATCCTGCACCGCATTTCGCAATTCCTCCTCCGACACAGCTCTGCCGAAAGAAATATTCTGCCGCAGCGTGTCGTTGAACACCATGTCATTCTGGAACACCACGCCGAATTTGCGGTGCAGCTCATCCTTCGGATATGTGCGCACGTCGCGTCCGTCTACGAAAATGCCGCCTTCCTGCGCGTCGTAAAAACGCATCAGCAGATTGATGATCGTCGTCTTTCCGCAGCCGGTCGGTCCGATGATCCCCAGGCTCTCACCGCGCCGGATCGCGAAGCTGATATCGTCAAGACATTTCTCACGTCCGCCGTTTCCACCTTCAGCTTTTCTGATGTCGCCAAGACCTTTCTCCCTGCCTCCTGCCACGCTTTCCTGCCTTGCACGATCCCTGGCCGTGCCATCCTCATGCACACTGTCGCCTGGATTTTCCTGGTTCAAAGCCTTCCGCCCATTATCCCCAGAGCCTGTGTCGCAAATAGAAGTATCCCTTGCATCCTCCCCATACCGGAAGCTGACGTGCTCGAAGCGGATAAACTCCTCCCCGGACGGCTGCCTCGCCTCGTTCCCGCCGACCGTACAAAGATCCTCCGGCGTCGCAAGCACCTGCGCGATGCGATCCGCGGAGGCTGTCGCCTTGCTCAGCATCGTAAAGATACGGTTCAGACCCATGACGCCCTGCAGCACCATATTGAAATAGGTGAGAAAAGCCAGGATCACGCCCGGCTGCGCCGCTCCGCTGTTCACGCGGACCGCCCCGAGGAAAACCACAAGCGTCAGCCCGACGTTCAGGCACAGCTGCATGATCGGACCTGGCAGCGCCACAACCGTCCCGGCCAGGATGTCGCTGTCCGCCATCGCGTCATTGTATCCGGCGAAACGCCGCTTCTCATACTCGGTCTTCGAGAGCGCCTTGACCACGCGGATCCCGCTGATGTTCTCGCGCATGACGCGCACGACGTCGTCCAGCCTCTGCTGCACCTTGTTGTAGAGCGGGATCCCATAGTGGGAGACCCCGAAGACGACCAGCAGGAGAATCGGCAGCATCACGCAGAGGATCGAAGCGAGCACCCGGTCCATCATCAGCGTGACGAGGATGCCTCCAAGCAGCATGATGGGCGCGCGCACGCAGAGTGTCTGCAGGGTCTGCGCGCAGGACTGCACGTTGTAGCTGTCGCTCGTCATGCGGCTGATCAGGCTCGGAAGCCCGAAGGCGTCAAACTGGTTCCCGGACAGATTCGCCGTCCGGGAGAACAGATCCTGCCGGATATGGTAGGAGACATTGTGCGCGTTCTCCACGGCTTTCCTGTTGCCCGCAATGTTCAGCGCGCGGGTCACAAACGCCGTGGCGATCATAAGAAAGCCCCACAGGAAGATCTCGTGCAGAACGCCTGTGGGAACCGTGACGTCGATGATATGCTCCAGAATATACGGCAGCAGGAGCTCCGTCATCGTCGCGAGGAGCTTCAGCATTACAACGATAAAGATCGATTTTTTGTAGGGTTTCATATATTGGAAAAAAAGCTTCATTGTACACTCCGTTTTCTCAGGCGCAAAAAACTTCCTAAAGGAATCTCTTAAAAGAATCCATGTGACAAAGTACTTCCGGGCCGACACCCTGCTGGCATCTCCCGGAAGCATCACTCCATATCTCCTTGTATCGCTTCTATCACTTCATATCATTTTGCATCCGTTCTATCATTTCAGGTCATTTTGCATCCGTTCTATCATTTCAGGTCATTTTGCATCCGTTCTATCATTTCAGGTCATTTTGCATCCGTTCTATCATTTCAGGTCATTTTGCATCATATCAGTTCTATCACTTTGCATCGCTTTAATCCTTTATATCTCTTCCAGCAGCTCGATCAGCCGCGGCATATTCACAGGCTTCGCCATGTGCGCGTTCATCCCGCTCCGGATCGATTTCCGCCTGTCTTCATCGAACGCGTTCGCGGACAGCGCAACGATCGGAATGCCGGAGAGCTCCGGATCCGGAATGCTCCGGATCAAACGGGCGGCCTGGTAGCCGTCCACCACCGGCATCTGGATGTCCATCAGCACCAGCGCGTACTCGCCCGGCAGGGAATTCCGCACCGCGTTGGCCGCCATGTTGCCGTCGACGGCCGTGTCCACCTGGAATCCGGCGCAGCGCAGCAGCTCCACCTCGATCTCGCGGTTGATCTCGTTGTCCTCCACAAGCAGGATCTTCTGCCCTCTTCTCAGACGATCCAGCGTGCTCTCCCTGCGCTCTTTGTCCCGGTCGTGCATATGGTTCAGACGGAAGCTCAGCGTCACCGTGAAGCGGCTTCCTTCGCCAACCTCACTCGCGACCTCGATCGTCCCGCCCATCCGGTCAACGATATTTTTCGTGATCGCAAGGCCGAGGCCTGTCCCCTGCACGCCGCTCATCGTCGTATTCTTCTCGCGCTCAAACGGCTCAAAAATATGCGGCAGGAAATCTTCTCCGATTCCGATCCCGCTGTCCTCCACGACAAAACGATAGATCGCGTAGTTGTCGGACAGACGCTTGATCTCCTCCGCGGTGATCCAGACATTGCCGCCTTCCCGTGTATACTTGATCGCATTGCGCACAAGATGCGTCAAAATCTCAGACAGCTTTTCCGCATCCACATAGACGTCCCCGTGTTTGACGCCCGATACGCTGCAGGACAGAGAAATATCCTTCGCAAACGCCCTGTTCTCTGCATCCGCAAACACTTTCCCAACGATCGCGCCCAGATTCCCTTCCGATTCCTCGATGCGGATCTGCTCCGACTCAATCTTCGTGATCTCAAGCACGTCGTCAAAGAGCTGCAGCAGCAGCTTCCCCGACTCCTCGATCCCGTCCATGCAGCCCTGAACCTTCTTGGGATCCTCTCTGTGCTGCCGCGCGAGCTGGGCAAAGCCCATGATCGCATTCATCGGCGTCCTCAGATCGTGCGACATATTCGCGAGGAACGCGTTCTTCGCTACATTTGCCGCCTTCGCCTGCTCCAGCGCCTCCTCAAGGACACGCCTCTGCTCCAGCTCGTGCCGCACCTCGTTGTCCACGCTGCGTGTCCCGAGGACGATCTGCGTAGCCTGCGGCTCCTTCCCCACGTTCACGACGTGCATCTGACGATACGCCTCGTGCCCTTCCACCAGAATGCGGTAATGGAGCTGAAACGCGTTCCTGTTGACCAGCTTTTTCCCGATGTTCTCCGGAGCGATCACGTTCCGGAACATTGCCCTGTCCTCCGGGTGAACCCAATGCTCTATATAGCGCTCCATGCACGCCGTAACCCCGGACAGCGTCCTCTCCTCTCCGAACAGCTCCCGGAACTGCTCACTCAGGCGGTACGACCGGATCCAGTCCTCCTTCAGATCCACATACAAGATCGAGGCATAGTCGATGCTGAGCCCCTCGATCACTCCCAGCCGGCGGAAATGCTCCTGGCTGATGGACTCCAGCTCGCGGCTGTACACCTCGACCTGGCTCTTCCACTTCTCTTCCCGCTGTATGCTCTCCGCCTGCCAGGCCAGCCGCTCCGCCTTCAGACGGTTCTTCTTCTCCGTCGCATCCCCGATGAACACATAAAAAATACCGCCGACGCCATTGTCGACAAAATGACCGTAGTCATCCACCCAGCGCACCTCTCCATCCCTGCGGATGATCCGGTACTCTACGTAGTCCAGGTCGAACTGACTGTTTCGGATCTGCTCGACGATGCTCTCCTCCACCGCGTCCAGGTCGTCCGGATGCACGATCCCCCGGAAGGAATTGCCCGTCCACTCGCGGAACTCCTCCATCGTATCGCAGGCGAAAATGCGCAGCATCGCATCGTTGGCATACAGAATGTCTTCGTTCCCATCCGCGCGGTAGATGAAGAAGCCGCCCGGCATCTCGTCGGCAAAATGTCTGACCTGCTCAAAATTTTCCAGCTTGGACAAAATCTGTTCGTTTAATTGAAGCTCTTGTTCACGGCCGTTCAAAGCTCTACCCCCGATGTCTCCGAATATTTGGTTTCATCATATCATTTTTGAGCAGATATGTCACCAAAAATTTCCTCTTCTCCCGCAACTTTTCGTGCAGAAATCCGGGGAAATCCGGAGCTTCCTCCACCGCAGAGCATTCGTCAGACGATAAGACGCGGTCCTGCACAAATAAAACCACTCGCGATTTCACTCCACCCGCAGCATACGGTAGCCGACGCCGATGTGGGTCTGAATGTACTGCTTCGCGTCCGCGCCGCTCTCCAGCTTCTTGCGCAGCGTCGCCATGAACACGCGCAGGGACGCGACATCGTTCTCCCAGCTGCTCCCCCAGACCTGCTGCGTGATGTATGTGTGAGTCAATACCCTTCCGATATTCCGCGAGAGCAGGCAGAGCAGCTTGTACTCGATTGGAGTCAGATGCAGCTCCGTCCCTGCCAGGAACGCGCATCCGGCCGCATAGTCGATCTTCAGATCCCCGTTTTCAAAGACCGTGTCGTTCTCTTTTTCCTGCCTCATGAGGGCAAAATGGCGCTGGGTCACCCTCAGGCGCGCCAGCAGCTCCTCCACGGAAAACGGCTTCGTCAGATAATCGTCCGCCCCCGCGTCCAGCGCGTCAATCTTGTCCGTGTCCTCGCTCCTGGCGCTGATCACGATGATCGGCGTGTTCGACCAGCTGCGGATCTTTTTTATCACCTCCACGCCATCCATGTCCGGCAGCCCGAGATCCAGAAGGATCACATCCGGATTGTGGGACGTCGCCTGCAGGA
Source organism: uncultured Lachnospiraceae bacterium (assembly GCA_947627645.1). Taxonomy (GTDB): domain Bacteria; phylum Bacillota; class Clostridia; order Lachnospirales; family Lachnospiraceae; genus Choladousia. Next base: position 11,045 of record CANQWV010000030.1, read on the forward strand.
TCGCGTTTTCCCCGTCCTCCGCGGTCAGATAGCGATAGTCATGCGTTTTCAGCGTCGTCGTGATCAGGTTGCGCACCGGCGCGTCGTCCTCGACCACAAGCACAAGAAATTTATTCATGAAGCTGTACCTCCTTAATCGGCAATGTGAAAGTAAAGACGGCGCCGTGAGGAACCGCGTCAGTCACACGGATCTCACCGCCGTGCGCGGTCACGATCGACCTGCACAGCGCAAGCCCCAGACCCATGCTGCGCCGGCCGTCTGTCACCGGGTGCTCGCCCGTGTAGAAAAGCTCAAAAATCTGAGGCTTCATCTCGTCCGGAATGCCCGGACCGTCGTCGGCGACGCGAATCACCGCGGTATGTCCCTCCTCGCGCGTCGAGATGGTGATCGTCGAGCCGCGCTGCGTATATTTTATGGCGTTGTTGACAAGGTTGATGATCACCTGGACGATCAGCCTCGCGTCCATCTGCACCAGAAGCAATTCCTCTTCGCTCTCTACCGTGATTGTGTGCTCGGACTGCCTGCGGTCGATATGCCGCAGCGCCTCCGCAATGACCTCGTCCATCAGCTCCGCATCCTTGTGAAGCTCCACGCCTCCGCCCTCCATGCGGGTGACCGAGAGCAGGTTCTCAACCAGGGTGATCAGCCACATGGAATCGTCGTAGATGTCTGTGTAGAGCTGCTGCTTCGTCGCTTCGTCAAAGTCCTTCCCGTTCGTCATCAGGTTGCTCGCGTTGCCGGAAATAGAGGTCAGCGGCGTGCGCAGGTCGTGTGAGATCGTGCGCAGGAGATTCGCCCTCAGCTGCTCGTTCTGCGCCAGCACCGCGGCGTCCTCCTTCTCGCGCGCGTTTTTCTCGTTCTCCATCGCGAGCGCGCACTCGCCCAGAATCGACATCAGGATGCCGTTCTCGAACGCGTCCACGGGATTGTCCTTCACATCGATGCCGGCCACGCCGTAGAGCACGCCGCCGAGGCGGATCGGACAGTAGAGCCGCGCGTCCGTCTTCCCCCTGGAAAGAAGCTCCTCCAGATCGCAGTCCTCCGGAAGATAGATCGCCACATCCCTGCCGGTCAGCTTCGAGAGCTGATCCGCCGTCGCGCGGACGATCGCCTCCCGGCCTGCGGCATGCTGCAGAGACTGGTTTGTGTCCAGGAGAATCTTCGTGCGGTATGCGTTCGTGGCCGACTGGTACGCCAGATTCTTCATCCGCGCCGCCAGCGTCCCGGTCAGCAGCGATGCGAGCAGCATGACGAGGAAGGTCATCGGATAGCCGATGTCGTAGGCCAGCAGCGTATAGCGCGGATCCGTGAAAAGGTAATTGAAAATGAACACACTGGCCACCGACGCCAGAACGCCATAGACCATATGCTCCGTCACGACAGAAGTGATCAGGACGCCCAGGATATATACCGTGATGATATTGGCGTCCGAAAGTCCCCAGCGGTAAAACAGCAGGCTGAGGCTGGTCGCCATCGCCAGAGAAAGAAGGAATTTGACCGTGTCGAGCAGGGTAAACACCGGCTTCCCCACACCCGCGCGTTTCCTGCGCACACGGTAATCGGAGTCCGTCAGGCTATCCGGAATAATATAGATCTCCATGTTCGGCGCGCAGGCGATCAGCCGGTCAGTCAGCGACCTGCGCCCCAAAAAACGCCGGCTCGCCGCGCTGCTCCGGCCGACCACGATCTTGGTCACGCCGTTGAGCCGCGCGAACTCGGCAATCTGAAACGAGATGTCGTCCCCGGCCATATGCTCTGTGACCGCACCCAGCTCCTGGGCCAGCCGCGTGTTCGCCTGCAGGCGGCTGCGGTCCTCCGCCGACGCCGACGCGAACTCCGGCGTCTCGACAAAAAGAGCCGTCAGCGTCCCCTGGTACGCCTGCGCCATACGCGCCGCCGTGCGGACGATCCTCGCATTGGAGGGCGCAGAAGACAGACAGACCAGGATATGCTCTCTGGTCTGGCTGCCCGTGTGATTCCCTGTATGATTTTCTATATGATTTTCTATATGATTTTCTATATGATTTCCTATGTGATTCCCTGTATGATTTCCCGTCTGGCCGTCGGCGCAGACGTTCTCCCGCGCCGTGTCAGTTTGTTTTCCACTCATGTTTGATTCCTGCTTTTAATCCACTGTTTCCAGCCCTGTGTTTTCTCTGAGCCGAACAAAACCCGGAAGCTCCGCGGCTCTTTGCAAGTGCGGAGCCGCCTTCGCCGGGTGTCTCCGCTGCCTTCCGCCGGCCAGGCAACCTTTGCTTTCCCGGCAGGGCCGCCCTCTCGCCGGGCGTCTCCACGGCATTCCGCCGGCCAGCCGCCAGCTGTTTCAGGCGGGTTCTCCAGGTTCTGTCAGGCTCTGGAGCCGCATCTGCACTATCATACCACACTTTTGGATTGTGGAACAACATTTGTTCCAGCATTCCTCCGCTTTTTTTCACCACAAGATATCCGATCACGATGCAGAGAATAAAGCTTCCCATCAGGAACAAGTCTGTCATATCGATCCCTCCTCTCCTCGCAATGCCATGCCCGGACTAAATACGAAAATATTTCTGTACCTCCTGACGATTTCCCAGGATCAGCACCGTCATGCCCTCCTCAAAGCAGAGCTGCGGCGTAATGCTCAGATCCAGCTTGCCGCCCTTTTCCCGGCGGACGCCCATGACGTTCATGCCATATTTTTTGCGGATCTCAAGCTCGCCGATCGTCCTGCCGAACCAGGCCTTTGGCACCTCAACCTCGTACACCGCATATTCCTCGCTTAGCTCGATGTAATCCAGAAGATGATCCGAGCTGTAGCGGATCGCCGTCCAGGACGCAAGCTGCTTCTCCGGGTAGACAACCTCGTCCGCCCCGTTGCGCAGAAGGAATTTCTCGTGGACATCACGCGCCGCCCTCGACACCACAAGTTTCGCGCCAAGCTCCTTCACAAGGGAGGTCGTCTCCAGAGAGCTCTGGAAATCGTCCCCGATCGCCACGATGCAGACGTCGAAGTCCCGCACGCCCAGTGTCTCCAGAAACGCCCGATCCGTGCTGTCTCCGATCTGCGCGTTCGTCACATAGGGCAGCACCTGATTCACGCGCTCCTCCGACTTGTCCACGGCCATCACCTGATGCCGCAGCTCCGAGAGTTTTTTCGCGATATGCCTTCCGAATCTTCCAAGCCCGATCAACAATACTGTTTTCATAGTCTTATCCTTTCTGACATTCTGCTGTCGCCGATATTACAATCTTCGCAATCCCGAATTTTCTTCCTTTTTATCTCTTTGAATCTGTCTCTTTGAAACTATCTCTTTGAAGCCTTATCTTCCAGCCTCTCATCTTCTCCCGCCTTCGCTCCTTCAATCCGCGCTCTTTCTGCGAACCAACGCAGTTGTCCGGACTCAGCCGACCGTGATCTTCTCCTTCGGGAAATGCAGCGCCGCCTTCTGCGTCTCTGACACCGCCGCGAAGATCAGGGTCAGCCCGCCGACCCGCCCGAAGAACATCAGGGAAATCAGGATCAGCCTGGACAGCGCACACAGCTGCGTCGTGACGCCGAGCGTCAGGCCGACGGTTCCGATCGCCGACGCAGTCTCGAAGAGCGTCGTCAGGAGCGGAAGCCGCTCTACGTAGCTGATGACAGCCGCCCCCGCGAGGAACAGCGTCAGGTACATCAGGAGGATTGCCGCCGCGTTGCGTATGCTCTCCGTCGGGATCCTGCGCCCGAAGAAATGCGCCGACTCCTGCCGCTTGAACACTGCGATTGCCGTAGCCACCAACACCGCCGCGGTCGTCGTCTTCATGCCGCCGGCCGTCGACCCTGGGGATCCCCCAATCAGCATCAGCAGGATCATCAGAAGCTTTCCGGCATCGTGCAGTCCCGCGAGATCCGCCGTGTTGAAGCCGGCCGTCCTCGTCGTCACCGACTGGAAGAGGGAGAGCCAGATCCGGTTTTTGATCCCCTCCCCGCTGTATTCACAGAAGAAAAAGTAAAGCGCCGGGAGCACGATCAGAACCGCCGTCGTACACAGAATCACCTTGCTCTGCATCCTGTATTTCCGGAAATGATAGCTGTTCCGGCGGATGTCGTCCCAGGTCAGGAAGCCGATTCCACCCACGACGATCAGCGCCATGATCGTAAGATTTACAATCGCATTGCTGTGGTATGCGGTCAGCGAGGAGAACGGCTCTTTTGCCCCCATCAGGTCAAAGCCCGCGTTGCAGAACGCGGAGACTGAGTGAAACAGCGCGTACCAGCACCCTTTTCCGATTCCGAACTCGCCCGCAAACGCCGGGAGCAGCGCCAGAAATCCGATCCCTTCGATCAGGGCGACCGCCTTCAGGATGAAACCGGTCAGCCGCACAATCCCGCCGACCTGCGGCGCGGAGATCGCTTCCTGCATCGTCTGCCGCTGCATCAGGCCGATCTTCCGCCCGGAGGCGATTGAGAACAGCACCGCCACCGTGATCACGCCCATGCCGCCGACCTGGATCAGCAGCAGGATCACCGTCTGCCCGAAACCAGACCAGTAGGTCGCCGTGTCCTGCACGACCAGCCCGGTCACGCAGACCGACGAGGTCGCCGTAAAGAGCGCGTCCTGAAAGGAAGCTCCGCCCGGCTGGCTCGTGGAGATGGGAAGCATCAAAAGCAGGCTTCCGAGAAAAATGACTGCCAGAAATCCCAGAATAATGATCTGGAACGAAGAAAAGTGTCTGGTTTTTAATAATGTTTTCATGTGCACTCACCTCTTTGGCCGCTGCCCGCTTCCAGGCAGCAGCCATCTTTTCTCTCTGAGGCCAGTATCGCACAAAATTTATAAAATTGGTGTTAGGAAGAGCGCCGCCGCGTTAAGATGGCGTAAAGACGATATTAAGATGACATAAAGATTATATTCTCATCGTTCCATCGGCAAGGTCTCTCGCCGCAAACGGAATAAAATAGAATGGTATGGTAAGCAATTTCTGCTTAGAATCATAGCCATAATTATTTTTAGAAACTTTCATGGCAAACTCAAACTTATTGTGGTTTGCGAATTTATCAAGAGAATTGAGCGTTCCCCTGCCCTTTTTCACGTCGATCGGATAAAGCTTATTGTCAGATTCAATGATGAACTCAAGCTCGGCAGACGCTTTCCCGCGCCAGTAAAACAGCTTGTGTCCCTTCGCGGTCAATTCATTCGCAACGAAATTTTCAAAGAAGATACCAGACAGTGTATTTTCCCTTTCACTTGATACAAACGACGCGGCATTGACGCCGCTTTGGTAGGAAAACATACCAATGTCGCCGAGGAACAGACGAAAGCTGCTTTCGCTGTCCGGAATCAGCGGCATTGTAATATGTTCTTTCAGCTGAAAAGACTGATTGACCACATGCGCCATCGTGAGCCATTGAATCGAGGTTGCAAAATCTCTTGTTTTACTCTTTTCTTCAATAAGCCCCGGGGAAAAGTTTTTGGTTTCTCTGTTCAGCTCTCTGTATATGTTCTGAAACAGGATGCGAGAACGCAAAACCGCTTCCTGGCTTGCCTGATACAGCTCCATGTCGGAAAGATAGTTGTCATACAGTGCCTTGAGGATCTCCCGCGACTCAAGCAGATTTCCATCTTCGATATAGACTTCTACCGCCTCTGGCATACCTCCCACAAGCAAGTACTTGTATAACTGCTCCATTGCCAGCTCATGGATCTGGCCGTCCAGCGCCTGCCTGGTCTCATAGGCCTTTTCTATCGCATCGTAAAGCATTTTATTGCTGTTCATGAGAAATTCGTCAAAGGTCATAGGGTAAACGGTCATCTGATTGATTTTCCCAACAGGAAAAAGGAACTTGTCATTCTCCTTCGATCCTCTTCGGTGAGTCTCGCGCTGAAGCTTAATCCGTACCATCGAACCGGTCGCAATAACGGGAATCTCCCTGAAGTCCTGGCAAAAGTATTTGAGCGCAGAAATGATGTTGGGGCATTCCTGCACCTCATCAAAGATCAACAGAGTCTTCCCGTTGATCTGTTTTCCCTTGCGCAGCGCAATGTACTCGATGATTTTCTCCGCGTTGGCAGTTTTAGAACAAAATTCGCGGATCGCGTCTTCCTTTTTGCAGTCGATATAGAGATAATTCTTTTTGTAATAAGTCTCAGCAAAAATCTCCTTGACAAGATAAGTCTTCCCAACCTGCCTTGCTCCCCAGACGATCAAGGGTTTTCTGCGCGTATTGGTATTCCATTCTTCCAGTTTCTGCAGTGCAATTCGTTCCATGAAGAAGGCCTCCTGATCTTTGATAAATGTATTGTAGTATAACCTGCACCAGATTTCAAGCTATTTCAGCACTTATTTGTACCAATTATCACATTCATTTTCAAGTTTTTTGCACCAATTGGAATATTGTTTTTCGGATTTTTTGCACCAATCCGTATGCAGACAGTCCGGGTTATAGCGAAGCAGAACCACGGCCTTTTCCTCCCGCATTTCCAGCTTTGCAAATGTTGAAATGCACGGCAGGAAGAACTATAATAGGAATAGTCCGATACCCTTGCCATGCCATAATGACAGTATCTTGATTCACCTGTCGTGCCATGGCAATTCCAGAAACCGAGGTAAGCCTGATGATTGATTCTTCCAACGTCCTTTTTGACCATGAACAGCTTCTGAAGCTGGTCTCCAATCTGTATCTGCTCACCGGAATCCGCGCGAATATCCTGAATTCCCAGGGGCATGACATCTGCCTGAGCCCGGATCACGCACCGTTCTGCGAACGGATCAACGCGACTGCCAGCGGGCATGAGCGCTGTGTCGCCTGCGACGCCCAGGCCGTCCAAAGGTGCGCTAACAGCGGCAGCGGTTTCTACTCCTACCGCTGCCACGCCGGGATCTGCGAAGCGATTCTGCCGCTGCGCAGTGAGCCTGGTCTCTCCCCCATCGCCTACCTGATCTACGGCCAGCTTCTCGACGACTCGCCGCTCGAAAAGCAGTGGGAGGCCTGCCGTCAGACGCTGGACTGGTGTTCCCCTCGCGAGGTTGAGAATCTGCGGGCGGCCTTTTTCCGCTTCCGCCGGTACTCCGCCAGGGAGCTGCGCGCCTATTCCGAGATTCTGGAAGCGCTGTCCTCCTACATCCAGCGCAAGGAAATGATCCTCGCGACGGAGCGCACGGATGCCCAGCGGCTCGCCCTGTACCTGGAACAGCACTATATGGAAAAGCTCTCCCTCGCCTCAATCTCCGCGCAGCTGCACATCGGCCGCACCCGGCTGTGTACGCTCGCGAAGGAGCTCTCCGGGGGAAGGACCCTCTCCTGGATGATCACCCAACGCAGGATCGAGGCGGCCAGATCGCTCCTCCTGCAAAGCGATCAGCCCATCTCCGCGATCGCGGAGGCCGTCGGGATCGAAGACTACAATTATTTCTCCAAGGTTTTCCGCTCTGTCACCGGAACCACGCCGAGCGCATACCGCAAGGCGCACCGAAAAATGTAATTTATTTCAGAATACGTACGATTTTTCTATCATGTGTACGTTTTTCTCTATGATTTTGAAAAGTGAACAAGTATAATGAGGAATGTCAGGATTCTTTTGTTAAATATTACATAATTCCTGGCCGGAAACCTGCGGGGGAAAAAGGAACCTCGCAGCAGATTCAGATTTCAAGAAATATCAAGAAAAAGGAGGGTTTTCAGACAATGAAGAAAGTTATCGCAACAACTCTTGCACTTGCAATGGTATTGGGAACAGCCCCGACCGCTCTTGCGGAAGGCGCGGAAAAGACCACGCTGAACGTGATCATCTCCCAGTACGGCGACCACACGCAGGAATGGTGGCTTGGCGAAAACGGATTCGAGGGCAGCTTTGAGGCGGCCAATCCGGACATCGACCTGAACATCGAGATCGTTTCCTGGAATGACCTCTACACGAAGGTCAACACCCTGATCTCCACGAACCAGGCTCCCGATATCCTGAATATCGACACTTTCGCAGATTATGTGGCGGACGATCTGCTGATGCCGGCCGAGGAGTACGCCTCCGAAGAGCTGAAGGCAAAGATCCTGCCGAGCTTCTGGAACGCAAATGAGATGGACGGCACCGTATGGGCGCTCCCGATTCTCGCTTCCGTCCGTGCTCTGTTCTGCAATCAGGATATCCTCGACGCGGCAGGCGTTGCGGCCCCGACAACCTGGGATGAGGTTCTGTCTGCCTGCGAGGCGATCAAGGCGTACGATGAGAACATCGTTCCGTGGAGCCTTGACATCTCCACCGACGAAGGCCAGGCTGCATTCTCCTACTACACCTGGAACAACGGCGGCGGCTTCGTGGACGCGGACGGCAACTGGGCGCTCAACAGCGCGGAGAACGTCGCGGCGGTTGAGTTCATGAAGAAGCTCATCGATTCCGGCTACTGCACGGCTGACCCGTACACCGAGACCCGTTATCCGCAGCAGGATGCGTTCGCGGCAGGCTCCCTCGCGATGATGCTTGGCCCGTGCAACCTGTATGACATCGCTGCAGACGTGAACTTTGCGGTATCTCCGATGCCGACCAACGGCGGCAACCCGTCTGTACAGATGGGCGTGTGCGACCGTCTGATGGCGTTCCGCAACGACGACGCTCCGGATCAGGAAGCGCGTACCGCTGCGATCACCAAGTTCTTCGACGCGTTCTATGACGCTGACACCTACGCCGGATACATGGTATTCGAAGGCTTCCTTCCGGTTACCTCCGATTCCGCGGCGATCCTTACCGAGAGTGCTGACCAGTACACCAAGGGCGATGGCTCCGCACAGGGCAACAGCGAATACTTCGCCACCTTCTGCGATATGCTGAATTCCTGCAACTTCTACCCGACCGCAAAGGCGGAGTGGAACGATGTGAAGCAGGGCGTCATCAACGCAGAGCAGCAGATCTGCCAGGGCTCGGATGCTCAGGAGACGCTGGATGCGCTGCAGGATGAGATCCTTGCACTCGCCGAATAAGTTTTTCTGAATCGCCCGCCGGATCAGCTTCACGCCGGCAGGCTGATCCAGCCAACTGGTTCGAAGGGGAGCCGGACTTGGTTCCGGCTCCCTGTTTTATCACTGGGAAAGCTTTCCCTCCCATAAGCCAAAGGCCAAAGCGCTGCGTACCCAGATGCGCAGCACACTTTTTATCCAACCTCAAATGCAAGGAGGCGAGAGAATGAGAAAACACGCCGCGCTGAAAAAGGTGGAACCCTACGTGTGGCTGCTCCCAAGCCTGCTCCTCATGGCGGTGATGATCGCGGTTCCGATCGTCACGGTGTTCCAGCTGTCCATGTCGGAGATCTCGCGGGCGGGCGTCATCAAGGGCTACAATGATTTCAAGAATTTCAAGCAGATTTTCGCGTCGTCCACCTTCTGGCACACGCTCCGGAACACTCTGGTGTGGACGGTGTCGGTCGTAGGCTTTTCCACGCTGATCGGCTTCGTGATCGCCATGGTGCTCAACCAGGAATTCGTCGGGCGGAAGATCGTCCGGGCGATCGTGGTCTTTCCGTGGGCCACCTCGCTGATCATCCAGTCCGTGATCTGGAAGTATATCATCAACGCCGACTACGGCTCGCTGAACGTGATCCTGCAGAAGCTCGGCATCATCAAAAGCTATGTGAACTGGGCGCCTGACGCGGCCGCTTATTTCGCCTGGGAGTGCTGGATCGGCATCTTCGTCACGTTTCCGTTCGTCACCTTCTGCGTCCTCTCCGGGCTGCAGAGCATCGACAACGCCTTCTACGAGGCGGCGGACATCGACGGCGCCGGATTCTGGCAGAAGCTGGGGCTGATCACACTCCCGCTCCTGAAGCCGAGTCTCACCGTGTCGACCGTTCTGAACATCATCTACGTGTTCAACTCCTTCCCAATCATCTGGACGATCACCAAGGGCGACCCGGCAGACCGCACCCATACTCTGGCCACCTACCTTTACAAGCTGTCCTTCTACAACGGCAAATCCGGCCAGGCAGCCGCCGTGTCCGTGATCGGCTTCGCGGTTCTGTGCGTCTGCGCCAGCATCTATATGATTTTGTCCCTGCGGGCGGAAAAGGAGGATGAGCGATGACACGAAAGCAGAAAGCACTTATCCGAAAAATATTCCTGTACCTGTTTGTGATCGTGCTGTGCGTCGTCATCCTGTACCCGTACTTCGTGATGTTCACGACCGCAGCGAAAGACCGCAACGAGATGTACGCGCTCAACATGACGATCTTTCCTCTCGAGTGGAAATGGTCGAATTTCATCGAGATCTGGTCTGCGGCCCCGATCTTCCGGTACTTCATGAACTCTGTCATCGTGGCGGGCGGCGCGACCTTCGTCGCGATCCTCTGCGGCATCCCGGCGGCCTATGCGATGAGCCGTATGCGTTTTAAGGGCAAGTCCTTCATCGGCCTCAAGCTGTGCGAGGACTTC
>CANQWV010000031.1 GCA_947627645.1 uncultured Lachnospiraceae bacterium
ATGATTATGACGTTTGACTTGTTCGGGTATGGGAAATACCGGTATACCTTCGTTCCGATGTGCAGGGAGGTCAGGGACTGCGAGCTGGAGGATGGGGCGGCTCGGATTTTCCTGAGCACGAAGGGGACGAACGACGATGAGGTGCCGAAGGAGCTGGTCGATTTCCTGCATTATGTAGAGAATACGACCGACGCGGAAGCGGCTCGGACGGGCAGCGAGCGAATCCGCCGCATCCACGAGCGGGTAAGAAGGGTGCGTTCCAGTGAGGAGGTTGGCGTGAGGTATTTGCGATCATTGGAAGAAAAAAATGAGGAAAGAGAAGCTGGCAGAGAAGCTGGCAGGGAAGAGGCCATTCACGAAAATGCCGAGAGAATGCTTCGGAAAGGGTGTTTGAGTTATGCAGAGATTGCGGAATATACCGGATTGACAGAGGCAGAAATCCAGGAACTAGAGAAAAAAATTTTAGCTAATGCGTAAGATGAACCATAATATGTAGAAACAGACCAGTCATTAAACTGTCACTTTTATCTGCTATAATTATAAAAGTGACAGTTTATTTGTGTTTATACGTGGTTTAATAACAATACGGAGGAAAGCAGGCATGACGGATCGGGCAGATATTTACTATATAGAAGATGATCAAAGCATTGCACTCGTTGTGAAAGAATACTTGGAGCAAAAGAACTTTCAAGTAATTGTCTGCGCGACACTTGGGCAGGCAAGGCAGAGAATAAAAGAGAAGGTTCCGTCACTTATTTTGTTAGACTGGAATATGCCGGATGGCCGTGGAGACAGCTTATGCCAGTGGATCCGCAGCCGCTGGAAAGAGCTTCCGATTCTCCTGTTCGTGCTGGCTATTTTTAGCTCTGTGGCGCTGGCGTATTATCTGGCGTGGCGGAATGTGCGCAGGATCCGTCTGGCCGAGGTGCTCAGGGACGATACGATGATGTAAAAACGCTGGTATGGAGAGCCATTTCTTTTCCGCGGAAAGCGATCCCGATGCATAAAATCGGGTGGATACCGGCGTGCTCCATTTCCGCAGGATATCGCTTCTGGTTGATTTGGCGGACGGCAGCGTCCGCGAGCCTGCCGAGATCTTCTTTGCTGTTTTTTGTATATTTGAGCTCAAAGATGAAGCCGGGAAGATCGGCCAGAAGCGGAAACAGCCCGAGATCGAACCGACCAAGTCCTGATTCGCGGTTGGATCTCACGGCGTATTGGTTGTTCAAGACTGCGCAAAGACCCAGCATGAGTCCCTGGTAAAAAGCTTCGTCGGATGTATCAAAGGTACTGATCGTCTGCAGCAGATAATCCTCGATGCATTTCTGCAGGTGGGAACTGTCTTTTTCATACAATGCCTGCTGAATTGCGGCGGCGGTGGACTGCGCGCGCCCCGGCATCAGTCTGGCGATAATTTCTTTTTCGTACACGAAAGAGATCTCTTTGTTTGGGATAGAGACTTTACAGATGTAATTTCCATCATTTTGCGGAATGATCTCCGTGTTTTTCAGGTACCCGGCCATCAGGAGGAAGCTGTAGACGCTGGAAGGATTATTGCGGATCTCAGGATACACGACTCCGGTATCCACATAGGTGGTAACGCTGTCTCCTTGCAGCAGCCTGCGCAGATTTTCCGTGATATCCGGAGATGCTTCCTGGATAATCTCGCCGATGATCTCATTGCTGCCGGTCGATTGCCAGAAAGCTTTCGGGAAGCAATTCTCATCGATATAATTGATCACGGACCATGGATTGAAGATTTCGTGGCTGCCAAAGCGATATCCGTCATACCATTCACAAATTTCATCTGCCTTCTCTTCTCGTCCATAGTAGGAAAGCATTTTCAAGACTTCTTCCCGGGTAAACCCGAAATACTCGCTGAAGCGGTCGTCCATAATGGTATTTACCTTCAGGTTGTTCATTCCGCTGAAGATACTTTCCTTGGCGACCCGCAGGATTCCAGTCATGAAGCCATAGGCCAGATGTGGATTGTCCTTAAACGCCCCGGAAAAAAGATTACGGATAAATCCGATCGCGTTCTCATAGTAGCCGCTGTTGAAGCCTTGCTGTATGGGGGTGTCGTATTCGTCGATTATGATGATGGCAGGCATACCATAATGCTTATGAAGCATAGTGGAAAGCATGGCAAGTGATTTTGAAAGATCCACCTCGTCAGCTGCGCCGGTATAAATCGTCCTGTAATATTCTTTTTCCAGAGTATTGCATTTTTTGCTGTTCGACAGTACGGAATGCCGTGCGAATTCTGCCCGGATATTTTCTGCGATATCCTTAAAAGCCTTTTCCCATTCGGAATATTTGACGTCTTTGAAGGAAAGATAGATTACGGGATATTTTCCCTGCAGGCTTCGGTATGCTTCGCCGCATTTCCAGATTTTCTTATCTTTAAAATAGACGGAGGTATCCTCGAATCTTTTTTCGAAAAATACCCGGATCATATCCATATTTAAGGTTTTTCCGAAACGTCTGGGACGGGTGAAAAGGGAAACCTTCGGACTTGCGTCGACAAAGCTCTTGATGAAGAGCGTTTTATCTACGTAATAGTAATTAGTGACGGCCTCGATGTATCCGGATACTCCGACCGGAAGCGGCAGCAGGCGACTTGGATGAGAATGCTTCTTTGTCCGGACGACAGGCGCGGCGTTCTCTGGTATCTGCCAGGAGCGTCCCTGCATGACTGCGCCTTTCAGCTCTCCGGATTTGCAGAGCTGCTGGATCCTCCGGACAGATATGTTCCATTTTGCGGAAGCCTCTTTGACAGATAAATACGCCATGATTATCCCCTCTCTGCGGCGATGCTCATTAAGATTCGTAATGTGAAAAATGAATCGGTCAAATTGCTGTGGACAGTTCGTTTCGTAAATAAAGAGTAGCATATTTCGCGAAATAAATCAATAATTTCGCGAAATATCTTTTCGTGCCTCTGGCGAGGCATTTTGTTTCTGTAGAACTTGTTTGAAAGATTTTGATGTGGTATAATCCTTTTAAAAATTATTTCACAATTTAGGAGGCCGCAGATGAAAAATCAAACAAAACGTTTAACAGCAGTGTTTCTGGCGTTTTCGATGATCGTGAATGTGCCCGGGCAGAGTGTATGGGCAGCAGATATGATGGAGTCGGCGCCGGAAGTGAGGATGGAAACGGAAATCAGCCCGGATGAAAATCTGGAGCAGCAGCCGGAGGAGACAGCCGCAGCTGTGGAAAGCACCGTGGTTGAGCAGCCGTCTGTCTCGGAAAAAACGCCGGTGGCGACAGAGGAGCAGCCTGCTGCTGCGGAGGATGTTTCGCAGGCAGAGACTCTGCCGGAAGTGGTCCTGCCGGAGGGAGAAGACAAAGCTTCCGATGTAGAGAAGGCTTTGCCGGAGGAAGTGATGCCAGAAGAAGCTCTGCCGGGAGCAGAGGATTCCTCTTCCGGCACAGAACAGGATCCGGCAGCAGCGGAGGAACTGTCGTCAGAGTCTGACGCATCCGGGCAGCAGTCTTTTGAAGATCTTTCCGTACCGGAAGAGTCTGGCGATGGGGAACAGATCCCGGAGCTTGTAGTGGAAGCGGTGGTGCCCATGACGGAGGAGACTTCTGAACTGCCGTTGGATGCGCCGGCGGCCGCATCGGGCGACAGTTTGACCGCAGACTCGCTGGATGATTTTATCTGCAGCATTCTGGAAGATGAGAACGGGGAAGCTTTTATCAGCATTGACGTACTCCTGGAAGAAAATGCAGGCATTACTTCAGCGGTTATTCCGGCGGAGGGAAGCTGGCAGGGTTCAGAGGTATTGCCGGTTCGCAGTATTGGAGATAACGCGTTTTACATGGCGACGGAGATGACGAGCGTCACGATTCCTGCCTCGGTGAGGTGGATTGGCAGTAACGCGTTTGGGCACCTGCCGAATCTGCGGGAAGTGGTGTTTGAGCCGGACAGTGAGTTGCAGGTAATAAGAGCGTTTGCTTTTGAACAGTCGGGGCTTACGTCGTTCGTGGTGCCGAAATCTGTAGCTTCGATCGGAAACGGTGCTTTCCGGTGGTGCCCTGACCTTGAGACGGTGACCTTTGAGGAAGGGAGCCAGGTGAAAACGCTTGCTGAGCAGCTCTTTTACTATGGGGCAGACGAAAGCCATAATGGGCAGTCGAAGCTGGAGAGCGTTATACTTCCGGAAGGCCTGGAGACGATAGAAAAGTACGCGTTCTATGGGGCTGGGCTTTCGTCTGTCACGATTCCGGCTTCTGTCAGGAGCATCGAGCAAGGAGCGTTTTATTCCTGTGGGAACCTTAAGACAGTGGAATTCCAGGAAGGAAGCTGTCTGGAAACCATAGCAAACAGTGCATTTGCTGTTTCCGGACTGACCTCGTTTGTCGTGCCGGCTTCTGTCACCGCGATCGGCGAGCTGGCGTTTTCCGATACCGCAAATCTGGAGGAAGTATTTTTTGAGGATGGCATACAGCTGACAACGATCCGGAACGGCACATTCCAGGAATCCGGACTCACGCGTCTGAAGCTTCCGGCATCTGTGGAGACGATTGAAATCTTTGCGTTTATTCACTGCGAACGTCTGCAGGAGATCGTATTTCCGGAGGACGGTGCACTGACCGAGATCGGCCAGCAGGCGTTTCAGTTTACCGGAATAGAGACACTGACGATTCCTAAGACGGTTTCCAAGATCGGTGAGTCGGCGTTTCGCGCCTGCCCGAATCTTAGGACAGTAGATTTTGAGGAGGGAAGCGCGCTCAGGAATTTGGAAGAATATGTGTTTTCACTCTTTGATGGCGACGGTGTCACCTCGCAGCTTGAGACGGTGAACCTGCCGGAGGGTCTGGAGACAATCGGCCAGCAGGCGTTCAACGGGACAACGCTCCGGTCGATTCGGATCCCAGCCTCGGTCAGAGAGCTGAAGAAGGCAGCATTTTACAGCTGCAAGAACCTGGAGTTTGTGGAATTTCCGGAGGACAGTCAGTTAGAGACGATCGGTGAAAGTGCGTTCGGGCTGTGCGGGCTGAAATATATCACGCTTCCGGCCTCTGTGAAGAAAATTGGGCAATCGATCTGTCTGGACTGCTATAGTCTGTCGCAGGTGCGCTTTGCGGAGGATGCACCAAATCTGGAAGAGCTTGGCGCCTATTCGTTCCGGAATACTGCATTGACTGAGTTTGAGTTCATGACGGTCAGCAATGTAACGATCGAGAATGTATTTGTGGACAGCGGCGTGAAGGTTTTCTGCTCGTACGCGGCTCCCTTCCTTGAGCGTCTGCAGAATCTGGGAATAGAGTATGAGTGTGTCGGCAACAGCCTGCAGGTCGATGTGAAGGATGAAAAGGGGAATCTTCTGACTTCCGGCTACACGGTCAGCTGGTACCGCGAGGGACAGGAGGACAGTGTCGGGAATGGAAGGCGTATCTATCTGTCAGAGGAGGACCAGGCGGAGGATTTTTCCTTTGAGATTGAACTGGACGAGGAGCTGGGCAAACGATACTATACGCCAGAGCGTGTGACGATGACGAATGACAAGCGGGTAGCGACCGTCATACTGAAGATTATCCCAGTGCTGTCTTTGAGCGGAACAATCGTGGATGTTACCGGAGCGCCGATTTGCGGAGCTTCTGTCAGGGTGACCGCCGAGTTTGACGATGAATCCATACAGGAACAAACGGTTACGACTGAGGAAGATGGAGCCTTTGCCGTACAGCTGCCTTATGTAGCGGTCTCGATGGAGGTTAGCTGCGACGGGTATTATACCAGAAAGATTTTAGTAGCACTTGGACAAGAGGAGTCCGGGGAACTGAAATTGAAGCCGGTTACCCTGTATGCGCTGCCGGTTTCAAAGGTGCATCTTTCTGTTGTGGGCGTGGCTTCTGTGAGAGAGGGAGAAACGTCGACAGATCCGGCAAAAAAACAGGCTTATTCGCTGGAGAATTATTCGTTTTCCCTCTATGACGAGGGCGGGAATCTGCTTCCCGGCGTCGTGCGGGAAGGCTTTGATCTCTATCTGGGAGAGAACGCCTCAGATTATGCGGGGCAG
Organism: uncultured Lachnospiraceae bacterium; assembly: GCA_947627645.1. Lineage (GTDB taxonomy): Bacteria > Bacillota > Clostridia > Lachnospirales > Lachnospiraceae > Choladousia. The sequence continues at coordinate 6,030 of CANQWV010000031.1, forward strand.
ACATTGACCCTTCGTTCGGCTTATCAGGATGGAAGCATGACAGCGGATGATGTGAGCGTTTCGCTGGATGCCCAGTGTGTCGGAGAGGCGGAGGTTATCTTCCGGGAAAACGGCAGAATTTTGCTGGAGAAATTGGAAGGTGAGATTCCGGCCTATGTATATGTTTTTGACCAGGATGGAAAGCAGGCAGAGAATGGAATTATCTCGTCGTCCTGGCAGTCCGGGACTCTTGCGGATGGCAGCTATCAGGTCGTGCTCTTGCAGGAGCAGGGCTATCTCAAAGATCTTACGGATCTTGCGCTGCTTGATGAGCTTGGATTGAAGGCCGGAACTGATTATGCGATAGCTTCTGCAGAGGTCAGAAAAGGAGTGATCACGCTGTTGTCTGGCCTTACAGTTCCTGTGTTTGACACCGACCGATTTGACTATGTAGAGGAAGAAAATACATATGTGAAGCTGAACCGTTCTCCGGTAGCGCAGGGCAATCTGGTGTCTCTGCGGATTGGTTATGAGCTGAAGACGGAGTATGCAGATCAGCTGAACGGCCGGAAGCTGGTGGTTCCGCTTCCAGCAGGCGTGGAATATGTTGCCGGGAGCGCTACGGTGGATGGTTCTCCGGCGGCGGGCGTCTCATACGGAAATCAGAGATTGACGATTCAGACGGATGAGACTTCAGCGGTTCTCCGCTGTATGCTGATGACAAGGGAGAGCGGCGAATTTGCACTGACACCGTATCTGTCCTTTACGCGGACATTTTCCGGGACAGCGGTAAGCGGGATGCAGCCGCTGGGAGAAGCGATTCTGACGGTGCAGAAGCAGTATGTCAGTGTGCCGGAGAAGACTGGAAAAAAGACGATCAATGTGACAGGAACGGTGCTGCCTGGAAGCGCGGTTACGGTCTATGACGGGGAGGTATGTGTCGGCGCGACAACGGCGAAGGCAAGCGGATCCTGGATGTGCAGAGTGGAACTGAACAAGCCGTATCTGCACAGCGAGCATTTTATTTACGCGACAGTAGATACGGATTATGGCACTTACAGCACGGAGAAGAAACGAGTAATCTATGACACACGCTTTGCGGACGTGTTGAAGGTGGTCATGACGAACTTTGGCCATCAGCAGATCACGACGGAGTGGAATTTCCAGTCTGACACGGCGGTTGTGGGCAGCTATGATTATAATCCAAACTATCCGACGATCACCTTCCAGGTGTATTTTGACACGGACGCGCCGGATGTACTGGGAGAAATGCTTCCGGAGGTTTATGTGAAATCGATCGGAGGAAACGGTGCGACGACATGGATCCCGGCGAGATATGATGCCGCGACCGGGACATGGATCGGGAGTAAGGATTTGGATTATGACACGGCGCCGGTCAAGCTGACCGTTGCTTTTGACCAGCCGAAGGTCAACGATCTCCTGGATTTTGAAGAGATGGCAGATAATTACGAATCTTATGAAGAACTTCTCGCAAAGCTCAACGTCTCGATGGAAGATTTTTATGACATGGAGGTAACAGAGGACACAGAAGATGCTCTCAGGATCACCTATCTTCCCAAACGGGAGGATCTGAATCTTCCGAATCTGTATTTCAGTATGGAGATCATCAGTGCGTCGGAAGCGCAGAGCTATGACTATACAACGATGTATGATACGGAGGGAAATCATTCAACGGTTTATGCGGATATGGAGAATTCCGAAAACCAGCTGCTGCTGGTCACGATGCTGGATGATGGAACTGCGCTGAAAACGTCCCTGCGGGGCGAGGAAGGTCCGGCGACTGCCGGTTATGGGGCAGAATTTAGGGATAGCCTTTGGAAAGGACTGCTTTCCGCGGCAACCTTCGGTCTGTCAGATCAGATTTTTCTGGGCAAAGAAGTCGGAGATATGTATCGTGAAGTTGAGGCAAACAAGGACGCGTTTGTCCAGGCAGAAGACAATATATACAGAAATCTGCTTCCTCATAAGCAAAAAAATGGGAATCCTGCCCTGTACAGGGATGAGATCATCACGTTCGCTGAGAAGACAGCCAATCTTGAGAGCCAATACGAGCGAATGTGCGAAGGGCTGAAGGGCGAGATTCAGACCTACAATTCTCTGATGGCGGTCTATAATGGGATAGGCGCAATTCCGGGCCTGAAGGCGGTAAAGGGGGCAAATATAGCCTGGAAGGTGTGGTACAAGGCGTTTTCTAAAAATATGATACTTGACAGATGGGTCAAATGGGAGATGGAAAAAAGCGTCGGGACAAATATGCTTCCCAATGTGGCGGAGCTCATGTCGGGATACTACAAGAATTATGTAGACGCCCGAATCGCTAATATGCACGATGAGATGTTAAGGGAGCTTCACGAGCTTGAGGCGGAAATCATCGCAAGCTACCATGAGGATCCTGAGCCTGAGGATCCGAAGCCGGAAATGGAGCAGCCAAGTCCGGACAATCATGTTATGAAGCCTGACCCGTCCGGCTATGTCTATGAAGCAGTGCCGTCCAACCGACTCGAGGGAGTGACCGCGAGCATCTATCAGCTTGTGCAGGATACAGATGCAGCCGGAGAGCCTGTCGGAGAACCGAGATGGGAGCTCTGGGACGCGGAGAATTATGATGAGGTTTCAAGCCAGGTCACGGGCGTCGATGGCACCTATGGTTGGGATGTGCCGTTCGGTACCTGGAAAGTAACCTATGAAAAAGAAGGTTATGAGTCTACGGAGAGCGCTGAGATGGAGGTGCCCCCGGAGTGGACGGATGTGAATATCGGAATGGTTTCACAGGCCGCGCCGGCGGTAAAATATCTGAATGCTTATACGGATCGCATAGAAATCGCGCTGACGCAGTATGTTCTGCCGGATTCGATGAAGAATGGTGTCACAGTTACAGTAGACGGAGTGGCGGTGAGCGGAACACTTGAGCCGCTGAATCTGGAGGAAAATTACGAGAAGACTGCTTCCTACGCGAGTAAATATCAGTTTGTGCCGGATGTACCGTTTGCGGCGGATGCCGTTGTCGCGGTGGATCTTTCCGGTGTGGAAAGCTACAATGGGCAGACGACGGTTCCTTGCGCGGAACATACACAGGTACAGAAGGAGATCAAGGCGATCCAGCCGACAGAGATTCCGGTTGTCGCTTACCAGGAAGAGGGTGTCCTGATTTTCAGCCTGACGGATGCAGGCGCAGGAAAGCCGGTGCAGATTACGAATCTGATGCCGTCAATTCTGGAGCTTAACGGCGCGGATCAGGATGGAGCTGCAGTCGTCACGGCGGATGCAGCCGGAAAGGTACTTGTATCGGTGAAGGGTCTGATGCCGGGAACCGGCGTGCTGAAGCTGGAAATGCCGGAATACGGACTTACGTTGGAGCAGAAGGTGACGGTTTGCCGCCACTCTTATCAGGACGTTGTCACAGAGCCGACGTGTACCGAACAGGGATATACCACCCATACGTGTACGTCCTGCGGGGAGGTCAGAGAGGATAGCTACGTCGCGGCCAAAGGACATACCTGGGATGAAGGAAAGCCGGACAGCACAGGGAGACGAGTGTATCACTGCACGGTATGCGGTGCGACAAGGGCAGAGGAGCAGAAGGATATTGCCTCCTGTACGATAACATTAGCCGGAGAATGCGTATATAATGGAAAAGAGCAGAGACCGGCGGTTACGGTAAGCGATGGAGGGAAAATACTTGCCGGAGGTCAGGACTATACGGTTTCCTACAGTGACAATGTCAATGCGGGAACCGCAAAGGCGATTGTGACCGGTATAGGAAACTACAGTGGGACAGTTACGAAGACCTTCACAATCGCGAAGGCTGTCAACGCCATGACTGTATCGGATATCACCAGGACATATAAGAAAAAGCAGCAGAGCGTCTCGGTGGCTCCAGGACAGACCGGTGGCGCAGGCCTGAGCTATAAGAGCAGCAACAAGAAGGTTAAGGTAACTGCTTCCGGCAAGGTGACGATCCCGGCGAAGTTTGTCGGAAAGGCAATTATCACTGTGACGGCGGCTGAGACGGCGAATCTCCTGAAGACGGAAAAGAAGATCACGGTCACGGTGAATCCGCTCAAGACAAAGCTTTCCAAGGTGAAAAATATTTCAGGAAAGAAGGCTGCGGTCAAGTGGAAGAAGGCGGCCAATGTCACAGGTTACCAGATTCAATATTCGACGGATAAGAGCTTTAAGAAGGGTGCGAAAATCGTAACGATAAAGGGAAAAGCGAAAACCTCTGGAACGATAAAGAAGTTGAAGGCAAAGAAGACCTATTACGTACGTGTACGCACATACAAAACTGTCTCCAGGGTAAAATATTATTCCGCGTGGAGCACAGCCAGAAAAGTAAAAATTACAAAATAAAAATCCGATACGGGAGGCAGAAACCATGTACGAGATTGAGAAGGATGCGGAGCGGAAATTCTTGCGGATGTACAGCTTTCTGACTGTGTTTGCAATCGTCGTCGGCTTTCTGATCGTGCGGGTGTTCCTGATCTCCATCCCCATGCTTGTCTGCCTTCCCGTATTCTGGGTTTTCTATCTGAAGGATCTTTTCACGCACCGCCGGAGGGTTGTGATCATGACGGCGGTGCTGGATCTTTTCCTGCTGATCTATGGCATGATCACGCCTTATTTTGCGAATATGCTGATCCTGTCCTGCCTGCTGATCGTGATGGTCAGCCTGCTGAACGACGCTCTCTGCCTGTGGAGCAATGCTCTGGTCATCGCGCTGCTTGCGGTCTTCCATATCGTGATATGGCGCACGGTCAGCCTTGCCGACGGGCAGGACATCACGAATCTTCTTCTCGGTTTTTTCTGCGTCGGGAGCATTCTCTATTTTTCCCTCCAATCTGTGAAAAAGACGCTTAACATGAATAACGCGCTGCTCCGGACGATCGACGACCTGCGGCAGGCGGAGCACAGCAAGGACGAGTTTATGGCGAACATCTCCCATGAGATCCGGACGCCGCTCAACACGATCAACGGTATGAGCGAGCTGGTGCTGCGGGAGGAGCTCTCCCCGGAGGTTCGTCAGGATATGTTCCACATCCAGACGGCGTCCCGGAAGCTGCTGGCAATCGTCAGCGACGTCCTGGATTTCTCGGAGCTGCAGACGGGCGTTCTGTCCCTGAATGAGGAGGGCTACAATTTCGCGTCCGTCATCAACGATGTGATCAATATGACGATGGCCCAGAATGACGAGAAGGGTCTGGAGATGATCGTGAACTGCGATCCGCAGATCCCGTGCGAGCTGTGGGGCGACCGCGAGAAGATTTGCCGCGTCATGAACAATCTGATCACGAACGCGATCAAATTCACGAAAAAGGGCGGTATCGTGATTACGGCGGCCGCCAGAAAGGAAAGCTACGGCGTGAACCTGAGCGTTGCGGTGCGGGATACGGGCATCGGGCTGCGGCCGGAGGAGATCGAAAATCTCAGCAGAGGTCTGTATCAGGCGGACGCGAAAAAGAACCGGGAGCAGAGCGGCATCGGCCTGGGAATCGCCATTTCCAGGAAGATCATGGCTCTGATGAAGGGCTTTCTGCAGATTGAGAGCGAAGCGGGCAGGGGCAGCGAGTTCCGCTTTGTGGTGCCCCAGCAGGTGCGCAACGACAAGCCGATGATCAGCCTGAGGGAGAAGGAAAAGGTTCGCATCATTTCTTACATCGATCCGGAGGGCTTTGCCGAGGTGGAGATCCGGGACTATTTTGTAAAAAATATCCGGGATATGGCGGTGCAGCTGGAGGTTCCGCTGCTGCATACGAGGACGCTCGCCGAGTTCAAAGGACGCCTGGTCAGAGGAAAGTATACACACGCGATCATCACGGGCCGGGAATACAGGGAGGATTCAGAATTTTTCAGGGAGCTTTCCGGGCAGATCACGGTGATCCTTGTGCTGGATCGCAAGGACGACGTCAAAGTAGACGGAAATGTCCAGGTGGTGTACAAACCGTTCTACGCCCTGACGCTGGCCGAGATCCTGAACGGGGAATATCACCAGCAGAGGAGGGACGGCGGACACACGCTGCTCCACCGCTTCATCGCGCCGGAGACGAGCGTGCTGGTGGTGGACGACAGCATCATGAACCTGAAGGTGATGGAAGGGCTGCTCAGGCCGTACAAGCTGAAATATTTCACCGCGATGAGCGGCGCCGAGGCGCTGAAGATGGTGGAGCGCCTGCATTTTGACCTGATTTTCATGGATCATATGATGCCGGAGATGGACGGCGTGGAGGCGATGCACCGGATCCGCGGTATGTCCGGGGTTTACTATAAGAGCGTCCCGATCGTGGCGCTGACGGCCAACGCGATCGGCGGGGCGAGGGAGATGTTCCTCGCGGAAGGCTTTACCGATTTTGTGGCGAAGCCGGTGGAGCTGACGAATCTCGAGCGTGTGCTGAAGCAGTATCTGCCGCCGGAGCTTCTGCGGGAAAATTCGGAAGGATCGGGCACGGAGAAAACTGCGCAGAGAAATCAAGGGAAACTGGCAGGGAGTGGATCAGTCACCAGAGAGACCGCCAACCCGGAAGAAGCAAAAGGAGTCAGTGACAGAACAGATGGCGTGAAAGAATCAGAAATCGTCAATGCGTCGGCCGGGGACAAAACGCAACCGGAGGCTGAGAACACCGGAGCGGACGAGATTGACATACAGCAGGGTCTCACTTACTGTGGCGGGGACGAGGAAGGCTTCTTCGAGATTGTCGGCATCTATTACGATACGCGGGAGGAGATCGCGGGGAAGCTGGAGCGTCTGTTCGCTCAGCAGGACTGGAAGAATTACACGATCGAGGTGCATTCGCTGAAAAGCTCCTCGAAGATGATCGGGGCCAATTCGCTGTACGAGATGGCGCTGGAGCAGGAAATGGCCGGAAAAGAGAGCGATCAGGAGAAGCTTCTGCAGAATCATGGGCCGCTGATGAAAAAATACGAAGAGATCTTGAGCGAGATTGACAGAAGGTGGGGTGAGGCGATCCATGATCAGGGATAAGGCTGTACATTTTTTCAAGTATATCAACGACAGCGAGCAAGATCTGCGCACCCGGATGCTGAACATCGTCCTTGTGGGAAGCGTGGCGGCGTCTGCCGCTGGGACTGTGAATTCCATTGTCGTGCGGGCGACGTGGATGTGCGTTGTGCTCACCTTCTCAATCATGCTGCTGGCGATCTGGCTGCTGAATTACCTCGAGAAGACGCACCGGACGACGCAGGTTTCGGTGATCCTGGGTATTGCGGTGAATGTAGTCCTGTTTCCGGTGATCTATTTCACCGGAGGAGGCATTTACGGCTCGATCAACACCTGGTTTGAACTGGGCTTTCTCTTCTGCTTTCTGCTGTTTACCGGTAAAATATTTTTTCTCATGACCGGCGTCTCCTTCGTCAGCTTCACCTGCTGTTATGTGATCTCCTATCTGAAGCCGGAGTGGATGATCCGGCTCAATACGGAGCTGGATATTTATCTGGACATCTACATCGGGCTGATCGCGGCGTCGCTGATCGTGGGTGTGCTCTTCAAATTCCAGATGAAGTTGTATGAGAGGGAGCGCGAGAAGAGCCTGCGGCAGCAGAAGGAGCTGGAGCGGGCCAATCAAGCCAAGGACAGCTTTCTCGCCAATGTGAGCCATGAGATCCGGACGCCGATCAACACGATCATCGGGCTGAACGAGATGAATCTGCGCGAGCAGGTGTCCGCCGAGGTTGAGGAGAACTGCATCAACATCCAGAGCGCCAGCCGGCTGCTTCTGGCGCTGATCAACGATATTCTGGATCTCTCGAAGATTGAGTCCGGGAAAATGGATCTGGTGGAGCAGCAGTACGATGTGGGGGCGATGCTGAGCGAGCTTGTGAACATCCACTGGGCCAGGGCGCATGAGAAAAATCTGGATTTTGTCCTGGACATCTCGCCGGAGCTTCCGTCCATGCTGTACGGGGACGACATCCGTCTGAGGCAGATTATCACCAACATTCTGACCAACGCGATCAAGTACACGGAGAAGGGAAGCGTCACGCTGCGCGTCAGCTGCGAGCGCACGGGCGGGAACCGCGTGCGGCTGAACATCTCGGTCGCCGACACGGGCATCGGGATCCGCAAGACAGACATTCCACATCTGTTTGACGTCTTCCAGCGCGTGGATGAGAAGAAAACGCATGCGATCGAGGGTACCGGACTGGGCCTCGCGATCTGCAAAAATCTTGTGGAGATGATGGGCGGCGAGATCCATGTGGACAGCGTGTATCAGAAGGGCTCCGTGTTCACTGTGTCCCTGGAGCAGGGGATTGTGAACGCAGCGCCGGTCGGCGAGCTCTCCGGCACACACGTCAGCACCGGGAAGCGGAAGCTTTATCATCAGAGCTTTGAGGCGCCGGAGGCCCGCGTGCTGGTGGTGGACGACAATGAGATGAACCGCATGGTCGCCAAAAAGCTTTTGCGCGACACGAGAGTGCAGGTGGAGCTTGCCGAGAGCGGCGCGCGCTGTCTGGAGCTCACGAGAGAGCATTATTACCATGTTATTTTCATGGATCACATGATGCCGCAGATGGACGGCGTGGAGGCGCTGCAGCAGCTGCGGAAACAGGAAAACGGGCTGTGCCGGGAGACGCCTGTCGTCGCGCTGACGGCGAATGTATTTTCCGGGGCGGAGCAGACCTATCAGAAGCTGGGCTTCCAGGGGTATCTGGTGAAGCCTGTGAGCGGTATGTTGTTTGAGCGTATGCTTTTGCAGCTGCTGCCGGAGGATCTGGTCGAGCTGCAAGCTGGGGAAGAGGAGGAACTGTCCGCGGAACAGGCGGGGTTACGGATGCTGGATCCGCGAAGCGGCGGGCAGCCCGCTTCTCTGCGCGACGGCGAGGCGGCCCTGTTTCAGAGCAGGTTCGGCAGAAACAAGAAGGCGGTCTGCATCACGACGGACAGCATCTGCGACCTGCCGCCGGAGCTGCTGGCGCAGTATGAGATAAAATATACCTACTATTATGTGAAAACCGACCAGGGTCGTTTCTGTGACGGGATGGAGGTTTCCGCGGAAAATCTGCTGGACTACGTCGGAAGCGGGGAGGGGAGCGCGCGCTCGGAGGCTCCTCCGGTCGAGGAGTACGAGACCTTCTTCGCAGAGCGGCTGCGGGATGCAGAACAGGTCATCCATATCAGCGCGGGGGACGGCGTCGGAAAGGGCTACAGCAACGCAGTGCGCGCAGCGGAGGGCTTCGACCATGTGTATGTGGTAGATTCCGGCCATCTCTCCAGCGGCATGGGGATCCTCGCTTTGTTCGCGGCAGAGCTTGCGAAGCAGGGGAAGGGAGCGCAGCAGATTCTTGACTCCCTGGACGGGATTCGAAAAGAAATCTCCACGAGCTTTATCGTTCCGACCGCTGACATGATGTACCAGGCAGGGCGAATCAGCGGACGCGTCCGCTCTTTGTGCGACGTCTTTGATCTGCACCCCATGCTTAACCTAAAGGACAGCAGGATCACCTGCACAGGGATCTTTGCCGGCGCGTGGGAGCGGGCGTTCCGGAAATATGTGCACCGCTGCGTCAGAGGAAAACGCGGCATAGACACGAGGCTGCTCTTTTTGACGCACGCCGGCTGTTCTCAGAGTACGATTGAGGAGATAAAAAAAGAAGTCGGAAAATATCAGAAATTTGAACACATCATCGTGCAGCAGGCGTCGGCGGCCATCAGCAGCAACTGCGGCGCGGGGACGTTCGGGCTGATCTATGTGCGCTCCGGAAAGGGGACAGAAGCTCAGAAAAGATAACGTGGATCCTGCCGACAGCAAGGGCTATGCAGCAGCAGACATGGGCTGAAAGTGAACTGCCTAAGCCTACGGCAGGGTCTGTAAAGGCAAGCGACGGATACTCCGGTTATGAGCTGCGCTTTCCTTCTAAGTTTTTGCTGCGGTATAAAAAGAATATTTTTGCTGAAATATTCTTGAAAAGTTTCACAACATGTCTTGCATTTTCTTTTTCTTTCCCATATACTAATATTGCAAATTTCTTATGTTAATGCGCGAAACGGGATATGAGGAGAGACGGAATGAAGAAATGGAAATTCCTGACAGCGGGATTCTTGCTTTTTTGTCTGACGTCCGTGGCTTCTTCCTATACAATGATTTCTGCCGATGAGGAACAGGAGGCAGAGGCTCCGGTTTCCTATGCGATAGAGACGAATGAAATTCCAGGCTGGCCGCAGGGTCCGGCGACTGAGTCGGCTACGGCTGCGTTGATGGATGTTGATACGGGCACGTTTTTGTACAGCAAGGGCGCAACGGAGAAGATGTATCCGGCCAGTATTACGAAGATCATGACAGCGCTGCTTGTGGTTGAGAATTGCGACCTGGATGATGAGATCACTTTTTCTGAGATTGTATACGATCTTGAGGAGGGCAGCTCGCATCTGGGGATCCAGCCCGGCGAAAAGATGCGGCTTGAGGACGCAGTGTACGGACTTATGCTTGCGTCGGCCAACGACATCGCGAATGGTCTTGCAGAGTATATGGGAGGCAGTATAAGCGGATTTGCGGATCTGATGAACGCCAGGGCGCAGGAGCTCGGATGTGTCAACACTCATTTTGCAAATCCTCATGGACTGTATCAGGACGATCACTATACCTGTGCACACGATATGGCGCTGATCGCGGCAGCCGCGTATCAGAATCCGATCTTTCGCAAGATCGTCACCACACATGAGTACACGATCCCGGAGACGAATCTCACGGAGGAGGAACGGTCGTTTCTGAATCATCAGAAGATGATGCACGAGGACGAGGAGTATTATCGGGACTGGTGTACCGGAGGGAAGACAGGCTATACATCGCAGTGCCTGAATACGCTTGTGACCTACGGGGAAAAGGATGGAAAGACTCTTGTCTCGGTGGTTTTCCGGGCGGAGGGCTCCGATGTGGCGTATTGGGATTCGATTGCGCTCATGGAGTATGGCTTTGATGAATTTTCACCTGTCAATCTCGAAAAGGATGGGTCAGACGACAGGTTTTGTGATATAATGGGACTCAGGTATTTTGGAAAGGCTTCCAGGCTTCAATCGCCGGTGTGGGATCGTTCGCCGATTCCCTATATGAGTGGCTGGCTGATGCTTCCGGATACGGCGGACATCGCGGATGTGACTTGTGAGGTCGCGAACCGCAGCGGAAGCTGGACAACCCTTTCCTGTAAATATAATGGCTGGCCGGTAGGAACTTTCGTGGGGAACGTTCAGACGATCTTTGCGCCTGCACAGATGGTTTTTGAAAAGGACGTGGAAGTGGTGACTGCCGTACAGCCGGAAACATCCGGGGATCATATTCAGATCGAGAGTCTGGACGAAGTACTGACCCAGACAGCCACGATTTTTGAGACCGGATACCATCGGGTCATGGAGTACACGCAGAGCCATTTTCTGTCGGTGCTGATTGGCGGGACGATCGCTCTTGCGGTTCTTGTTGTGCTGATCATCGTATTGATTTTCCGCTGTACTTCCGAGTCCCGCATACGAAGGCGCAGAAGACAAGAGGAACAAGAAAGAAGAAAGAGGGAGGAAGAGATCGACAAAATGACCACCGCGGAGATCGAGGCAGAGCTCCGGGCGGTGATGGAGCAGGAACGCCTGAAGAAAGAGCAGGAGGAGCTTGCCCGGGCTGAGGCAGAGAGGGCTGCCGAGGAGGCCAGAATCATGGAGGAAAAGGCTCACGAGACAGAACGGCTGATCGACGAGCTGGAGAAGGAACGTCAGGAGCGTCTGGCGGCAAAGAACAAAGGGAATGTATAAGTAATTAATGATGAAGAAGGGATGGGTAATGGTATGAACTGGGTTGCGCCAATCAAAGACGAGGAGACACTGGAGAAGTTCAAGGCAAGGTTGAGGGAGATGGACGACAAGTACTACATCATGTTTGAAATCGGTGTGGGAACAGGTCTCCAGCTTCAGGAGATTCTGAAATTTAAAAATAAAGATATCCGGGGGAAGGATAGTATCGAGGCGAATATCGGGACCAAGAATATCAAGAGGACCTTTATGATTCCCCCTGAATTGAAGGAGATCATAAATAAATATACCGAGGGCAAGGATCCCGATGCGTATCTGATCCTCGGGCACGCCAGCTCGCCGGCAGCGCTGTCGAGAGAGCAGGCTTACCGTGCGCTGAAGAGCGCCGGCAAGAGCATGGGACTGACGTCGATTGGCGCCCAGACGATGCGCAAAACGTTTGCGTGGCGCTATTATAAGACGACGGGCGATATCTATTACCTGCAGAATCTGCTGAACCATGCATCGCCATCCATCACATACCGTTATATTGGTGAGAAGCCGAACGTGGAGGTCTATCTGCGCAAGATGACTCCGGAGGAGAATGAGAGAAGCCGTTATATCTTGTACACGGACGACAACGGCAAGAAGCGTATCGATGCTTTGATGGATATGCTGGGCGAGATCCGCAAGGAGATGGATAATCCGCTGAACAACGACGCCTACTTTGGCAAGGTGGACTGCCTGCTCAAAGAGATGGAGGATCTTGTCGCGAATTTCAAGCGAACCAAGTAAAACTTAACAGAGGGATATAACACGCGTGATAAGAAAGCTGATCAGATAATGGAGCTTTTGGAACAGAGATATTAAAACAGGCATACGGAAGTTAAAGGCAATAGCCGGAAAAAGCTGCCGCGGAACAGGTCATTTGGAGGATACCAGCCGAACTGTTTTGCGGCAGCTTCTGCGTATGATGTTTTATGGAAGCCGGTTGTCGCCGTATTTTCGTCTCAGTCTGCGTTTGAGCTTCAGCACTTCCTTTTTTTCACGGATTTCATAGGCTTCCTCTGGGGAGATTGTCTTCACGGTCTTGATCGCGTAGCAGAGGTTGTCACGTGTATGCCGGAGACGGATTTTTCCTTTCAGATAGCCGTGTTCCTCGCAATATGCCAGACAGAAATAGTTGCTTCCGCCCACCGGAAACCAGCGTATCTTTTTCTGGGCGGTTTTTTTGCATTTGCAGCATGGCGTGGAGATGACATTCCGATCTCTCATCGCCTGGATCTTGTCCGAGAATGGCCGGGAGACGAACTTGGCGTAGGTCTCATAGCTGAGGTGGATCTCCTGCCGCCGGTTCGCCGGCAAGCGGTAATAGTCAACGGAAGAGTTCCGCAGGATCTGTTCCGGTGCCAGGCGCTGCATGATCAGCGAGGTGTAGTGCGCGTCGCTTAAAGCGCTGTGGAACGGGATTGCCTTGGGAATGCCGAGAAAATCAATCGCGGATTCGAGGGCTCGCCTTGATTTGCGGTCCTCGTAGACGATGCTGAAAATTTTCTGGATATCATAGTAAAGCAGGGGGAACGGAAACGGAGAAGGCATTTCGTAATAGGCCATATTCTGCTGAAGCTCTGTCAGGTCAGCAGTGCCCCACGTGCAGTATACCGCGTCTTCTCCGCACCAGTCCAGAAAATCCTGCGCTACCTCGGGAAATGTGCGGGCGTTTTTGAAGTCGATCGCGCGCAGGGCAATGATCTCCTTTGTCTTGTAATGCAGACTGTGGTAGACCTGAGGCCTGATGACTTCGCGGAAGCGGTCAGTCAGAGTAAGCGAGGCGTCCAGCTTGACGGCTCCGATCTCGATGATCTCGAATCGTAGCAAGGCATTTTCCCCCGCCTTTCCGGCTGGGCACTGGTTCCATTCTAAATCCAGAACAATGTAATTCATCTGCATCCACCCACAGTCCTGACAGTCAGAAGTACTGTCATATTTTAATATAAAGTGTACAAAAAAGACTTGCGTTCGTCAAGCTGTACAAGAAAAAATTAAATTTTCGTCAATGTGCCAATAGTATACAAAAACAGGAAAAATAATAAGCAGAAGTAACGAGTAGTTTGAGAAAAGTTTGTATAGTTCGGGTATGGCATACAAATTTGATTTTTAGTATACTTAATCCATCTTAGATTATTTATTCAGGGAGGAATTGGAAAATGGCAAGTTTATCATTGTCTCATATCAACAAGACATATCCGAACGGCTTTGAAGCGGTTAAGGATTTCAATCTGGAGATTCAGGACAAGGAGTTCATCATCTTCGTAGGTCCGTCTGGATGTGGTAAGTCCACCACGCTTCGTATGATCGCAGGCCTTGAGGAGATCACGAGCGGTACGTTGAAGATCGGCGACAAGGTTGTGAACGATGTTGAGCCGAAGGACAGAGATATCGCAATGGTATTCCAGAGCTACGCTCTGTATCCGCACATGACCGTTTATGACAACATGGCATTCAGCCTTAAGCTTCGCAAGGTCCCGAAGGCTGAGATCGACAAGATGGTGAGAGAAGCCGCTAAGATCCTTGACCTTGAGAAGCTCCTTGACCGTAAGCCGAAGGCTCTTTCCGGTGGTCAGAGACAGCGTGTTGCTATGGGCCGTGCTATCGTTCGTGAGCCGAAGGTGTTCCTGATGGACGAGCCGCTGTCCAACTTGGACGCAAAGCTTCGTGTACAGATGAGAACTGAGATCTCCAAGCTGCATCAGAGACTGGGCGCTACGATCATCTACGTAACGCATGACCAGACCGAGGCTATGACGCTTGGTACCAGGATCGTCGTTATGAAGGACGGCGTGGTTCAGCAGGTAGATACCCCGCAGAACCTCTACAATGCACCGGGCAACTTGTTTGTTGCAGGATTCATCGGATCCCCGCAGATGAACATGGTAGATGCGAAAGTTGACGTTCAGGGCAGCGATGTATTCCTGAAGATTGGTTCCACCAGCATCAAGCTTCCGGCAGCAAAGGCTGAGAAGGTAAAAGCTTACAACGGCAAGACGGTTATCATGGGTATTCGTCCGGAGGATATGAGCGACGACGCTGATAAGGTTGCAGCGGCAGGCGCGGGCGCGATCGATGCGAAGATCGAAGTTTACGAGCTGCTTGGTGCAGAAGTATTCCTGTACTTCACCGTTGAGGGCGCGAACTTCACCGCTCGTGTAAATCCGCGTACGACCACGAGAACTGGCGACAACGTTAAGTTTGCTGTTGATATCGACAAGATCCATGTATTTGACAAGGAGACCGAGCTTACGATCACCAACTAGTTTTAGATGATTTTGTAATCGGAGAAAGACGAGAGGGGGATCGCCGTTGGGCGGTTCCCCTTTTTCCGCAAAAGTAATGAGCCTCACAAAGACACTGGAGCGGGAAAGGTCTATTTGCAGACAATTTTACGGGACAGTGGATTTATGAAACAAAGCAGCCGCTCTCTCCCAAATTTTGTGTGTTGAAAAGCACTTTTCCACCACATATAGAAATGCCGAAAAAAGCCTGAAAATAACGCTAACTTGAAATTTTAAATTCAGGTGCAGAGTTAAATTCCACACCTTTTTAAATTTTCATGAAAATCAGGCAACAT
>CANQWV010000032.1 GCA_947627645.1 uncultured Lachnospiraceae bacterium
AAAGAAACAATGCAAGGGTTTGCAGAGGTATATCCGTCAGCAGGGAACCCACCCTATACAAGCCGGGATTCTTCCACGGATAACCGTGTCATGATCTACTGCCGCGGAATGAAGGTATATATCCCAGACCATTTCCGCACGGACGCGCTCCGCCAGCTCCTGCTGCTGCTCAAAGACTTATGATGCGCCGTTTCATGGATGGCGCGGACCACATCTATCTTGCTACTGGAGTGACAGATTTTCGAAAGCAGATCCAGGGATTGAGCGCCATCGTAAGTATGCAGTTCCGGCTTGACCCGTTTCAGGGCAGCGCGGTATTCCTTTTCTGTAATAAAAAGCGGGATGCCATCAAAGTCCTGCGCTTTGACAGAAATGGATTTATCCTGGCCACAAAGAAGCTTATGGAAAATATGCGGTTCCAGTGGCCACGGAACACGGCCGAGGCAAAAGAGGTCACAATGCAGCAGGTGGAATGGCTGCTGCAGGGGCTGGAGATCGAACAAAAGAAGGCCCTCCGCGAAATAAGGACAGGGCAGCGCGGCAGCTGTTATTAACCCTCAAAAAATGCCGGAACAAAGGCCGGAAAAGCGCGTAAATTCGGCGTTTTTCCGGCCTTTCCAACGTTGCTTTTTGTAGAAAAAAAGCTCCGGATATGGTATACTGGATATAAAGAAAAACACAGGATACAGGTGCTTCTGATGACAGAACAGGAAGAGCTTTTGAAACTGCGGGAACTCGTGGAAAAACAACAGTCGGCGATCGCCGAAAAAGAAAGGATCATAGCGGAAAAGGATGAGCTGATCCGCAGGAAGGATATCCAGATCGAAAACATGGTCCAAGCCCTCCTGCACGCCCGGAAAAAGATGTTTGGCCCATCCACGGAGGCCACCGTCATGGAAGGGCAGATGCACCTGTTTGAGACCATGCCGGAACTGGCTGGGCACTTGCAGGCGGAGCAGAAAAAGATCACCGTAAAGGGCCATAAGCGTGTCCCGCGGCAGCCGGGTGTACGGGAAGAGATGCCCGCCGGGCTTCCAAAGGAAGTGGAAGAATACATCATCAACCCGGAGGATACCTGCACGAAATGCGGGGCACCGTTGAAAGTGATCGGCAGGGAGACCGTCCGGACAGAAGTGGAATACAAGCCGGCACACCTGCTGGTAAAACAGGTCGTAAGGCAGGTGGCGAAATGCACCAGTTGCGGGAGTGAAGGGAGCGAAAACCCACGCGACCATATCCAGAAGGCGGCCGTTCCGGCAAACGTACTGCCGCATTCCCTGGCGACGCCGACGCTGGCAGCCCATATCCTGTACGAGAAGTTTGCGATGGGCATCCCGCTGAGCCGCCAGGAAAGCGACCTTTACCGGATGGGGCTGGTACTGAGGAAAGCAACAATGACACACTGGGTGATCCGGTGCAGCGGGGAATGGCTGGAGCCGGTCTACTGGCGGGTGCATACGAAACTGCTTGGGTGCGGAGTCCTGCACATGGATGAGACCCGGATCCAGTGCAATAAAGAACCCGGGAAAAAAGCCAGCAGCGATTCCTGGATGTGGGTGATCCAGAGCGGGGCCATGGAGCCGCTGAAGGCGACCTTCTTCTATTATTCGAGGAGCCGGTCCGGGGATGTGCCAAAGCGGCTGCTGGAAGGGTTCCATGGATATCTGACCACCGATGCGTACCAGGGGTATGAAAAAGTGGAGGGGGTCAAAAGGAGCCTTTGCTGGTCGCATGCGAAACGTTATTATCTTGAGAGCATCCCGCTGGACCAGAACGGGAAGGAGATCCCAGGATCAAAAGGGGCGGAGACCCGGGAATATATAGACCTGCTGTTCCAACTGGAAAAAGAGATGAAAGGACTGCCACCGGAAGAGCGGAAAGAAAAGCGTCAGACAGCATCGAGGGCTGTCCTGGACGCCTTTTGGGCGTGGCACGGGAAGACAAGTAAAACGCAGCTTTGGCTGTGCTTTTTTTGTAGGCTGGGTACGCTGCTTTTTGAACCGCTTACGAAAGAAGCTGCTGGCCCCGGAGGCTTTTTTATGCTCTGAGGGATGGTTTAGCCTGGCGCAGACAGGAAGGGCTCAGTCAGATCATCTTTCTCAGAACGGTCTGGTCTTCCTTGCTGACCTTCAAGACATTCATAGCATCATCTACGGTCATTTTTAGAGACTCCATGACATTCTTTACGTCATTCAACAAAGTCTCAAGACGGCCTTCCGTCAGACCCTCCTGTTTGCCAGCCAGCCTCGCTTTGTTGTTCATGTCCTGGACCGCTTTACACACATCAACCACCTCCGCATTTTCGTCAATATCAATTTGCGTGTTTGTACACATACTTATTACCCGTGCCGCTTCTACGTCGAGATCATGGAGGCTGGTCTCTTTCGAGAGGAACGCACCCAGAGCGTCGCTGTCGTTGGAGTACTTGATGAAGCCGAGAACAGCTCTCAGATTCGACTGGAATTTATCCAAATCTTCCTCGCTCATCGCGGCCGGTTCGATCAGGTTGATCCTGTAGTCGGCCATACATGCAAGTCAAAATCCTCGTCACCGTTGCCAAAGGGCACAGCGACCTCTGTGGTATCGAGCTCCTGGAGTTTTTCAGGATCAATTATCTGTCTGCCGCCATAGATGAAATAATTGCAGGCATCGGCAAACACCGTGTTCTTCTTCATGTAATCTTTTGTGACTGTATCTATCTTGCCCAATTCGCATCGTCTCCAGCCTGGTACATTTTTGCTGAGTCCCAGAATGCAAATCATATGCAA
The DNA here is from genome assembly GCA_947627645.1 of uncultured Lachnospiraceae bacterium. Classification (GTDB taxonomy): domain Bacteria; phylum Bacillota; class Clostridia; order Lachnospirales; family Lachnospiraceae; genus Choladousia. Next base: position 2,769 of record CANQWV010000032.1, read on the forward strand.
TCCAGGATAAAATACTTCATTTTCATTTTACTCAAAAGATCTTTTCAAGTCAAGAGAATGGGTTGATTTCAATTGTAAACCAATTGTAAATTTACAGGTATTTTATCTGGCCGTTTGCGTCATAAAGGATCGCGCGAAGGCGCAGCACATGGAAAGGGATCAGGACGACCAGCTTTTTCTGCTCGAATTCAGCGAGGCTGTGCTTGGGATAGATAAAATTGCGCACATGATAATCGAAAGTGCCCTGCCCGGGAAAATTGATATGTAAGATACTTTCAGGCGGAATCCCAGGCTTGTCTATAAAGTAGGTTTAGGGATCTTCATTACTTTGAACAGCGTTCCGACACCGGGGTGGACTCGAGTTGCTGCAGAAATATCTGTTTATTCCGCTTGATATTGGGCTTTATCCAACCACGGTCAGCAGTACAGGAATTGTCAGCACACACAGCACAGTCGTCAGGATTATGGCTGCGCTGCAGTTCGTGCAGTCGATTCCCTTTTCTGTGCCGATCATCAGGGGCATATTGCCGACCGGCATACCGAACATGATCATGCACACGGAAATCACCCCAACATCGCGCGTCACAAGCCGGACGAGCGGTAGCAGCAGAAGCGGCAGGATGAGCAGCTTGATCGCGGATAAGATGTACAGCTTCCCATTGCAGACGATCCTGCGGATGTCCGCGTTGGCGAGTGTGTAACCGACGCAGATCAGAGAGAGCGGCGTGGTCGCATTGCCGAGGTAGGTGGCTGCCGATTTGAGAAAGTCCGGCAGATTGATTTCAAACAGAATAACGATCAGGGCGGCCACGCCGAACACTGTTCCGGAATTAAGCATGGACCGCAGGGAAGAAACGGAGAATCTGCCCTCCATGATGGCGATGCCGTAGGTGTAGAAGAGCACGGTGTAGACCAGGATGAATTCCGTGACGTAGACGACATACTGCGCGCCGAGAATGCTCGACACGACAGGGATGCCGATAAAGCCCAGGTTGGAGAAAACGAACATGAGCTGGTAGACCTTTCGCTGCATTTTGTCCTTGTCGAAGAAGGGCGTGAGGATCATTCCGACGACGATGAAAAAGGCGAACATCCCTGCCGCGATCAGGCTGACGAGAAGCAGCGTATGAAGCGGAACCTGCCCGATGGAATTCGCGGCGCTTGAGAAGATCAGCAGCGGGTTGAAGATGTTGACGATCAGCGTGGAAAGATGTTTATTTGTGTTGTCGTCGACCATGCCGGTCTTCGTCGCCAGAAAGCCGACGCCGATCATGACAAGCAGGGAAAGCATCTGGAAAAATACGATGAAAAAGGTCATTGCGGGTTCCTCTTTTCTTAGATCTGTCTTGGCGTGTACCGGGTCGAAAGCTTACAGGCTGAAAGCCTGCAGGCGGAAAGCGGCCGCGTCGCCACAACAAGTATACCCAAAGATTCCCACTTATGTAAAGAGAAAAATGAATATCAGGGACGAAGCGGTGAATTTGACGGATTCCGTTGCATTTTCACGCAAAAAGGATTATCCTTTAACGCAGCAGAAAAAGTCTTCTTATACGAGCATGAACTTGAGGAAGCACGGGAAAGGGGCGACAACTATGCGCAGAAAAGACAGGGAAATTACTGATCCGGAGCGGATTGAACAGATCATTGCGGACAGCCATTGCTGCCGGATTGGCTTTAACGACGACGGAGAGGTGTACATCGTGCCGCTGAGCTTCGGTTATGTGCGCGGCGCGGACGACAGCTATACGTTCTATTTTCATGGCGCGGGCAAAGGGCGTAAGATCGATCTGATCGGGAAGAATCCGAAGGTCGGCTTTGAGCTGGATACGAACTATGAGCTTCACCCGTCGGATGTCGCTTCGGAGTGCACGGCCGCATTCCAGAGCGTCATCGGGACCGGGACAGTCAGCTTTGTCACGGAGCCGGAGGAGAAGCGCGAGGGGCTGCTGCGCATCATGCAGCATTATACGGGAAAGGTCGAATGGGAGTTTCCGGAGAAGATGTTCGAGACGGTCTGCGTCTTCAAGCTGGTGACGGAGAAACTGTCCTGCAAGGTGCACCAGTAGAAGGAAAGCTCCCGCCCTGACAGCGTCAGCCGGTACGGGAGCTTTTGGAATCTTTTCCGCCTTCTTCAGGCGCTTCCGCGCAGACGCGGGCTTCCGCCTGCTTGCGCTTCAGCCACGCCTCGTCATCCTCGTAGTAAGGAGCCTGCTCCGGGAAAGCCTCCGCAATCTGCTCCTCGAGCTGGAAGCTCTGCTCGAAGGTGCTGTAGAGCAGGAAGCTTGCCGTGTACAGGATGAACCAGAAGCCGACCAGCGGCAGCAGGAAAAGCGACCACGGGAAAAACAGAATATAGATTGTCCAGTAGAGAAGCTGCAGCAGCGCCGTGCCGAGCGACTTGAGCGGGAAGCGCAGTACAAACAGCAGGCAATTTCGCGCGCCTGCTATGGCGGACTGGTCGAACAGCGCGACCTGCGGCCAGTAGATCTCGAAAAATGTGGTGAAGAGCAGCAGGCTGAACAGGAAGATTGCGATGGTGCCCCAGCCGGGGAAGCGTGTGGCCCACCAGAACAGCATCACCATGAACGCATAGAATCCGAGCATCAGGCAAAAGACGACGCCCGGGAGAAGCGCCTGCTTCCAGTTCTGCTTCCATGCGCGCCGATAGTTGTCCCACCATTTGCCCGAGGCGTCGCGCAGTCCGCGGTAGATGGCGTCGTACATGCAGGAGAGCGCCGGGCCCGCGATCAGTCCGCCGACGATGCAGGCGGGGATCAGCACCAGGACGCTGGACGTGAGGATGGAGAAGACTACTCCGGCGGCAAAGGGGAGAAAGCAGACCAGAGTCGCAAGATTCGTCAGAAACATTTTTTTGAAATCCCGTTCCAATACTTCGGTATGGCGAGCCATTCCGGTCAGGCGTTTTCCGCTGCCGGCGCGATACAGATTCTTCTTAAACATCAGTCCCATGATACGCTCCATTCCGCCGCTTTTCCCCACGGCATAACAAATATTGTCTGCATTTCTTCGTGGCAATTCATTCCTCAGAAAGGATCACTTATATACCAGGATCATTTATACTACAGGATCATTCATACTGCAGGGTCATTCATACTATAGGGTCCTTCATATGCGGGATCACTCATCCGGCCGCATAGTGGCAGCCGTCCAGAAAACCGGTGAGTATCGGTTTCAGATCTTCCCCGAAATCTGCGACACAGGTGAGTTCCGCGCAAACTGATTCGGTGTTATAGCAGCCGAAGGCAGAGACGCCGCGCACATAGGGGGAACTTTCCTTTGCAATCGTGTAGGTGAGCAGTGTGTACTCCTGTCCGTTGCAGGTTATCGTCTCTTCGGAAACTACGTCATATCTCTCTCTGGCTGCGGCGAGCCATGTTTCCGTGTTGTCTTCAGCTTTCTCAGCGCTGCGCGATTCGCCCGCCACGAGGTAGAGTTGAGCGTCGTAGAGATCGACCGTGTCTCCGTCGTCGTTCTCGTAGGGGACGGAGCCGCCTTTGGTCCAGGTCGCATAGTAGAGCCCCTCTGCCGCCAGGATATCTTTGTTTTCCAGAAGCGAGAGCCCTTCCGGAGCTTCAATTCCCAGCCTGTTTCCGACCGTGATCCAGTCCTCGCTCCACGCCTGACCGTCCGCAGCATTCTTCGGGGCGGAGGCGGCGCAGCCGGTCAGAAGCAGCGCTGCGCCGGCGGCGAGAAGTATGAATTTCCGAATATTCATAATATACCCTCCTTGAATTGGATTCATTGAGCGCGAAGATGTCTCACCAACTCTTCCCACAGTCCTGCGCATTCTTCCTCGTTGGCGGAACGCTTGTCAGTGAAGAAACAGCGCCGCCCGAGGTACAGGCCGGAGAGGAGATCTCTGTTCTCGCCGGAGATTTCTTCGCCAAGCATGGAGTCGGTATATTCTCCGAGCTCTGCGTCGGACAAGAGGCTGCAGGAATCCCAGCGGAAAACTTTGCCGTCCACGGAAAAATCTTTGTCGTCCGGGCAGCTTCCGTCCGGCATCGCAAGCAGCTGATAAATGAGCTGAAATTCCTTCGGATCCTCCATCAGGAAAAGATAGCTGGCACAGTCCGTGATATCGCCGATCAGAGGAATCTCGTATGCGTTCTGATAAAAGGAGAGATCGCCGGAGAAGGTGGAGCCGACGCCGGTGATGCCGTTGCCGACGCCGGAGGTCACGATACCGGTGTCGCCGATGGGCGCGGCATCGGATGATGTATCTGGCTGGGCGTCCGCCTCTGTCTGAATCTCCGGATTGGAAGTCGCATACTGGTTGACCTGCACCATCACGGCACCGTCTCCGTTGTAGTCACCGGCGAGGGAGGCAAAGACCGTTTCAAGCGCGGCGACGGTGTCCTCCGGGAGCTTTGTCTTCCCGATATAGGCGATCTGCAGGTCGGGCTGCTTTTGGAACCAGCCGAATTTGCTCGCAAGCAGATCTCCGACGATCAGCAGCAGGATCACGCCGCAGACGACATACCATTTGTGGTAGTACCACCAGTTCTTCAATTCTTGCCCTTCTTTCTGATCTTATTCTCGCGTCGTCCAGCCGTGCCCGTAGGAAACCGGCAGGCACACGAGAGGAGGCTTTGCCGTTAGATTCTCCTGGAGCAGCAGCTCCACGCACATTTCCGCGATATCTTCTGTCGGTTGGACGATCGTGGAGCACACGTACTCCTCCTTGCCGAAAGCGCGCGTGCCGTCGAAGCCGATCACCTGCACATCTCCGGGAATCTGTACCTTCAGCTGTCGCAGTACCTTCAGCACATGGAAAGCAATGTGGTCTGTCACGCAGAACAGGCCGTCGAAGTCGAGTTTTCCGGCGTGCATGTGCTCCGTCAGGAAGTCATCGAACTCATCCAGAGAGTCCCCGTCCTCGAGAATCTTCATATCATAGGAAAGTCCTCTCGCGAGGCAGCCGTTCTCGAACCCAGCCTTGCGCTTGTTCGGCTCGTTGGAAAGCGAGGAGCCGATCCGCAGAAAGGCCACGTGCCGGCAGCCGAGATCTGCGAGCTTTTCCGCCGCCATCTGTCCGCCGGCGAAGTTGTCGCTGGCGACACAGGGCACATGCGGTCCGATGGAGCGGTCGATCGAGATAAAGGGAATATTCTCTGCAATCGTGAGCTCCGGATTGTAGGTCAGTCCGATGATCCCGTCCACCTTGTTCTGCTGAACCATCGTGATGTATTCCTGTTCGGCCGCCTGATTGTAATCCGTGGAGCACAGCAGCATCCGATAATTTCTTTTTAATAAGGCGAGGTTGATATGGTAGGTAAGCCTGGCGAAGTAGGGCTCCTGTGTGTTCGGGATCAGCAGCGCGATCGTGTGTGTCTTGCCGGCTTTCATGCCCTGCGCGTAGCTGTTGACGCGGTAGTCCAGCTTCCGGATCGCGTCCTCTACACGGATGCGGTAGCTCTCTCCGACCGGGAGACCATTGATCACCTTGGAGACGGTACCGAGCGCGACTCCTGCCTCTGCTGCCACGTCCTTGATTGTGGGAGTTGTGCTTTTTGTCCTCATTGTTATGTAGAATCCTTTCTTTCTAATGATATATTGAAGTAAAAGCTGCCAGATTATCTGATTGTTCACCTGAAATTGCCTCGTGTCTGACGAGACGTATCCCGACGCGCGGTGAACATTTCATGAAATGATTATACATCAGTTTCATGGAGTTGTAAAGGGAAAAATGAAATGTTTTCATGAAACGGTTCACGTCAGCACAATGCACAAAATGGACAAAATGAATTTGTGAAAAAGCGATGAAAGTGTTCATTTAAGCCGAAAATACGTTGACAAAACAGGGAGCATGGTTTATTCTCAAATCACAAATAAAATAACGTTTCATGAAATAAATGGAATTTTATGGAACGAAAGAAGGGAGAGAGATTTATGAGTAAGTCAAAAGCAGCTGCCAGGGCGACGAATAAATCAGTCTCGCAGCGGATCCGCGCATACTGGCAGCTGTACCTGATGCTTCTGATTCCTGTCGTACTCACCGTTATTTATAAGTACATACCGATGTACGGCATTCAGATTGCATTCCGGAACTACAAGGCGAACCGGGGCTATCTGGGGAGCGAGTGGGTCGGACTTCAGTGGTTTGAGCGCTTCTTCAAGTCGCCGAACTGCGTCCGCATGATTAAGAACACGATCCTGCTCAGCTTTTACAGCCTGCTCTGGAGCTTTCCGGTTCCGATCCTCCTGGCCCTGCTGATCAACCAGCTGCGGTTCAACAAGTTTAAGAGGACGGTACAGACGGTGCTGTACGCGCCGCACTTTATCTCTACCATGGTCGTCTGTGGTATGATCCGCATCTTCTTAAGCCCGTCCGGCGGTCTGATCAACCTGATCGCGGGCACGAACATCGACTTCCTGTCTCAGTCGGCCGCGTTCCGCACGATCTACATCGTGTCCGGCATCTGGCAGGACGCAGGCTGGGGTATCATCGTCTACATGGCGACGCTGGCCAACATCGACGCTTCTCATTATGAGGCGGCAAGGATCGACGGCGCTTCGATGTTCCAGAGGATCCGCTTCATCGATTTCCCGGAGCTGCTTCCGCAGATCGTGCTGATGCTCATCATGAGCGCCGGCAACCTGATGAACGTAGGCTTCGAGAAGGTATTCCTGCTCCAGACAGACCTGAACAAGGCGACGAGCGACATCATCTCCGTGTTCGTGTACCAGCAGGGTATTGAAAACGCGAAATACAGTTACTCGACCGCAATCAGCTTGTTTAACACGGCTGTCAACATCATCCTTCTGGTTGTCGTCAACAAGCTGGCGAGCAAGCTGTCAGAAGACGTAAGCTTTGTGTAGGAGGTGCAGCATGGGAAAGAAAAAAGCAGGACAGCTCAGAGGCCTGTCCGACCGGACCAGCGATATTATCCTGGTAGCCCTCTGCCTTGTCGTCGTATTCCTGGTGGCGTACCCGCTCTACTACGTACTGATCGCTTCCGTATCCAACCCGTATGACGTGTACGCGGGCAAGACCTTCCTCCTGCCGAGCGAATTCACACTCAACGGTTACAAAGCGGTGTTCGCGGACAAGAATATTTTTACCGGTTTCCTCAACAGCATCAAGTACACGGTGATCGGCACGATCTTCTCCGTCGTGGTCCTGTATCTTGCGGCTTATCCGCTGAGCATCAAGGACCTGCCGGGCAGAACGTTTCTGAGTATTTTCTTCATCATCACCATGTACTTCGGCGGCGGCCTGATCCCGACCTACTTAGTCGTCAAGCAGACCGGCCTGATCAACAACATGTGGGCGCTGTTCCTGCCGGGCGGCGTGGCGGTCGGCAACATGATCATCGTCCGAAATTTCTTTGAGAACAGCATTCCGAAGGAGATGGTCGAGGCGGCGGAGATCGACGGCGCGTCCAAGTGGACGACCTTCCTCAAGATCATCGTGCCGCTGAGCCGTTCCATCATGGCGGTTATGGTCGTGTTCAGCATGGTGGCCTACTGGAACGACTGGTTTACAGCATTGATCTACCTGCCGGGACAGGAGAAGGCTCCGCTTCCTCTCGTGCTGCGGAACATCCTGATCAAGAGTTCGGCGAGCGCGAGCCAGGCGAGCACAATCTCCGGCGGATACGCGGAGCTGAACAAGCTGACTGAGATGATCAAGTTTTCGTCGATCATGGTGGCTGCGGCCCCGATGCTTGTGATCTATCCGTTTGTGCAGAAGTACTTTGAGAAGGGCTTCATGGCAGGCGCGGTGAAGGGCTGAGTCCGCGCTGTCGTGGAAAAGACAGCGGCTTTGCTGTTTCAGCATGGGCCGTCCCATGAAACTGAGCGTTAAAGAAAAATGAAATAAAATACGTAACCCGTCAACCGAACACAAACAAATTGAAAGAAAAGGAGAGCAAAATGAACAAGAAAATGTATCGCAGAGCACTTTCAAGTTTTCTGGCAGCCGGCATGGTGGCAGCATCCTTTGCAGGAGTTGCAAACGCGGAGGCCAACACGGACACCTCACAGACAGAGTTTACGATCCTGGGCGGCATGAGCGCACTCAGCCGTGGCTATGAGGATAACGAAGTTCTGAACGCAATGCAGGAAGAAGCAGGCATTTCGATCGACTGGGAGACGATGAGCGATTCTCTGGCTGAGCAGGTGAACATCCGCATCGCGGGCGGCGAGCTTCCGGACGCGTTTATGGGCGTCGGCTTCTCGAACTACGACCTGACGAACTATGGCGCGGACGGCACGTTCATCGACCTGAGCCCGTATCTGACCGAAGAGTATATGCCGAACCTGGCGAAGATCCTCGAGGAGCATCCGGAGATCCGCAGCGCGATCACGATGGAGGACGGCGGCATCTACGGCCTGCCGGCAGGCGAGCAGATGGGCACCGCGGGCATCGGCGCGGAGAATGACTACAGCATCTACACGATCCCGCAGTTCAGTATGATCAACAAGGCATGGCTGGATGACCTCGGACTTGAGGTGCCGACCACGCTCGACGAGCTGCACGACGCTCTGGTCGCTTTCAAGGAGAACGACATGAGCGCGAAATATTACGGCAACGACGCGGGCAGCACGATCCCGATGAGCACCGGTTTCGATCAGTGGTGCTGGGGACAGAATGTCTTCTACGCAGGTTTCGGCTTTACAAACTGGCCGAATGATGTTATTAATGATTTGGTGCTGAATCCGGATGGAACGGTGGAGTTTGTCTGCGCGACCGACAAATACCGCGACGCGATCACCTACTTCCATGATTGGTTCGAAGAGGGATTGATGGACGTCGAGATGTTCAGCCAGAGCGATACGCAGCTAATGGCGAAGTGCAGCCAGGGTTATGTGGGCGTCTCCACCTGGTGGTACATCGAGGAGCTGATGGGTGACTACGCGGATGACTATGTATTCCTTCCGATTCTGGACGGTCCGGACGGCACGCACAATGTCACAGTCCGCACCGGTGGCGCGACGAACAGCGGAAACCTGAGCATCACGGAGGAGTGCGAGAGCCCGGCGAACCTTCTGAAATTCTTTGACCAGTGGTATGAGCCGGAGAACGTGATGCAGCTTCAGTACGGCCCGATCGGCACCTACTTCACAGAGCAGGACGAGAACGGCGTATGGCTCAGCATTACCGACGAGCAGGCGCAGGAGCAGTTCGGCAAGGGTGCTGGCGAGCTCAAGGGCGAATATGAAGTTTATGGCCCGAAGCTGATCCTCAGCGATTACTATCAGTCGACCTTCAAGATGGAGGACCGCGCGATCGAGCGTCTGACCGACCTGAATGATTTCTGGATGCCTTACGTATCCGACACGACGACCTACCCGGTAGACTGTGTGTTCACGTCGGATGAGCTGGATACGATCGATATGTACAAGGTTGACTTCGAGAACACAGTAGCTGAGAACGAGGGCCTGTGGCTCCGCGATGGCGGCCCGTCCGACGACGAGTGGGCGGAGTACCTCGACAACCTGACCTACGGCTGCGGTATGGAAGACCTCCTGCAGGTTTACCAGGACGCGTATGACCGTTACGTGGAGGCAGAGTAAACGAAAAAGAGAGAAAACAAGGGAGATAACTATGATTAGTCAGACGCTGCGCGAGGCGCGCAAATACGAAGAAGTTTCGGAAAAACTGATCGAGCCGGAAATGCGGCCGGAGTTTCATTTGTCGCCCCGCGTCGGCTGGATGAACGATCCCAACGGATTATCTTTCTACAACGGAGAGTATCATTTATTCTATCAATACCACCCGTACGACTGCCATTGGGGGCCGATGCACTGGGGGCACGCGGTGAGCAAGGATTTGCTTCACTGGACGTATCTTCCCGCGGCGTTGGCGCCGGACGCGCCGTACGACAAGGACGGCTGTTTCTCCGGGAGCGCGCTTACGCTCCCGGACGGACGGCAGCTGCTCATGTACACGGGCGTGATACGGGAGCCGCAGCAGAACGGAGAGTTCTGCGAGGTGCAGACTCAGTGCCTGGCGGTCGGAGACGGAGTGGACTATGAGAAGTATGAGGGCAATCCGGTGCTGGACGAGCGCGATCTTCCAGAGGGCGCGAGTCGCTTTGATTTCCGGGATCCGAAGCTCTGGCAGGCCGGGGACGGGACCTACCGCTGCGTGGCCGGGAACTGCCGGACGGACGGGAGTGGACAGATCCTTCTGTTTGAGAGCGAAGACGCGTTCCACTGGCGCTTTAAGAAAGTGCTCGCTGCGAACAATAACCGCTACGGCAAGATGTGGGAATGCCCGGACTGCTTTCCGCTGGACGGCAAGCAGGTGGTTCTGACGAGCCCGCAGGACATGCTGCCGCAGGGCTTCGAGTACCACAACGGGAACGGCACGCTCTGCCTGATCGGGAGCTATGACGAGGAGACGGATACCTTCACCGAGGAGGCGAATCAGTCCATCGATTACGGCATCGATTTCTACGCGCCGCAGACCCTTCTGACTCCGGACGGGCGCAGGGTCATGATCGGCTGGATGCAGAACTGGGATACCTGCAATATGCACAGACAGACAGACGAGCACAAATGGTTCGGCCAGATGAGTATTCCGCGTGAGCTTTCTATCCGGAACGGACGTCTGTACCAGCAGCCGATTCGCGAGCTTGAGCAGATGCGCCGGAATGAAGTGCGCTATGACAACGTGATTGTCGAGGGAACGTTGCAATTGGACGGCATAGAGGGACGCAGGGTTGATCTGGAGGTGGAAGTGGAGCCTGAGGATGCGCAGAGAGTATACCAGAAATTTGCTGTGCGTTTCGCACGCAATGAGATGTATCAGACCTCGGTCAGCTTCCGTCCTTATGAGTGTGTGCTCAAGGTGGATCGCAAATTTTCGGGGTCGCGCAGGGCGATCATCCACCAGCGCCGGAGCAAGGTTCTCGTGCCGGATGGAAGGATTAAGCTGAGACTGATTTTGGATCGCTTCAGCGTCGAGATTTTTGTGAACGACGGCGAGCAGGTGATGTCGGCAACGATCTACACGGAACAGTGCGCGGATGGCATCGCATTCTTTGCGGACGGACGCGTGCGGATGAATGTGGTGAAATATGATTTGATCTGAGGATTCTCCATTGAAAAAGAGTCGGACTGCCGTGATACAGTGAACGTCTGAAATTTCAGGACGGGCTGTTTCGCGGCGGCCCGTTTTTTGCGTCCGGGAATGATACGGGAAGCATATTTTCGCAGGAAAACCAACAGATGAACCTCCAGAGAGCAAATGATACCGAACCGCTCATAAAAGACTTGCAAATTTCCCTGCATGTAGTAAAATAAACTACATAATAAAAACACAGAAACCAAATTATACGGTTTGCTTCACGAGAAAGACGAGGGATATTTATGTATCAGATTATCAGTGACGGTTCCTGCGACCTGCCGGAGCAGCTGGCGAAGGACAAGGGAGTGGAGGTGGTTCCCTTCTATGTCTCCTTCGACGAGAAGACCTATTACAAAGAGATTTCCGAGATGCCCATACGGAGGTTTTACGATCTGATGGTGGAGCAGGAGAACGTGGTCTTTCCGAAGTCTTCGCTTCCGTCGATCGAAGATTATATCGATTCCTTTGAGAAATATGTGAAGCAGGGGATTCCCATCATCTGCATCTGCATCACCGAGAAATTCAGCGGCTCCTGTCAGGCGGCGATGAATGCGAAGAACATTCTGCTGGAGAGCTACCCGGACGCGAAGATCGAGGTGATCAATTCCACGATCAACACGGTGCTGCAGGGGATGTACGTGCTGGAGGCCGTAAAGCTGCGGGATCAGGGCGTGCCCTACGAGGAAGCCATAAAACGCCTTCTGGACATCCGGGAGACGGGAAGGATCTTCTTTACAGTGGGGAATGTGGAATATTTGAAGCATGGGGGACGGATCGGAAAGCTCGCCGGCGTCGCGGCCTCCATATTGGGAATTCGGCCGCTGATCACGCTGAAGGAGGGCGAGATCTTCCCGTCCGGGCTGTCGAGGAGCCGCAAGAGATCCCTGGAGGCGGTGATGAACCTGCTGGACAGTCATATAAAATCCCTGACCGCCGCCGGGGAGAAGATGGCGGACTATGTGGTGGACGTGGGTTACGGCTATGACATCCCGGAGGCGGAGGCCTTCCTCGAAAAGCTCAAGGAGAGATTCCGCTCCGTTCTGGACGTGGATCAGATACGGCTGTATCAGATCGGCGCCGGGATCGCCGTGCACACCGGGCCCTATCCGCTGGGGATAGGGTTTCTCAGGAAGGCATAGACGACCTCGAATTATCTTGCAGATCTGAACTTTTCTATCTCAAACTTCTCATTGTAGGTTTTTTTGTTATGTGCTAAAATTATTATAAAAGAATATCCGACGAGTATTTCATTGCGAAATATTGTAGTAGCAGGAGGTACTGATTATGATGTATCCGTATATCACGCTCGATGATGAAACCGAAATTGTTCATTCCGATATGAAACCGGATGGACGGGTAAAAGTTTACATTGAAAAGCCGGTTCCCGGAGGATTCCATGACGCAACTTGTTATCTTCCTGATTATACGTGGGAAGATATTCACGGCTTTTCCGAGGAAGAGATGGCGTATTATCAGAAACTGGTAGAGGCAAACGCTCATTTGATCATAGAATTTTCGCAAGAAGGGGGCTTTTCCAATGCCTCGAATTTTTAACATTGATTCCTACGTGGTGTATTTCTGGTCGAATGAGGGAAAGCCAAAGGAACCGCTCCATGTTCACATTGCGGAAATTACACCCAGGGCAAACGGGACGAAGATATGGATCACACGTTCCGGGAAAGCGTTGCTGTGCAACAATCAGTCTAAAATTCCGCCAAAGGATTTGCGTAAGATTATTCGGATTATTGAGGCGAACAGCTTTTGGATCGCCCAGAAATGGTACGATTACTTTGGCGAGATTCAGTATTATTGTTAATCAAGAGGAAATATAAGTTTATTTTCTGAAAATGAAGATGATGCAATGATATTATTTGACTGAAGCAAAAGGAGGGCGCAGGAATGTATTGGGAGAACAGGATCTTAGTGGGAAAATCGGGGGACGAGCCGGTGTGTATCTTCCCGAAGATGGCGAACCGCCACGGGATGATCGCCGGAGCGACGGGTACCGGCAAGACGGTCACGCTGAAGGTGCTCGCCGAGTCGTTCAGCGATTGCGGCGTGCCGGTGTTTCTGGCTGATGTGAAGGGCGATCTGGCAGGCATGTGCTGTCCGGGCGCGTCAAATGAGAACGTGGACAAGCGTGTGACGGGTATGGGGCTCGATCAGCTAGGCTTTGATTTCAGGGCGTATCCGACTTGCTTCTGGGATGTGTACGGCAAGGGCGGGCTTCCGCTGCGGACGACGATCTCCGAGATGGGGCCGCTGCTTCTGGGCCGTATCCTCGGTCTGAACGACACGCAGGCGGATATCCTTACGGTGATCTTCCGGATCGCGGACGACGAGGGTCTGCTGCTGATCGATACCAAGGATCTTCGTTCCATGCTGCAGTACGTGGGAGAAAATGCGAAGGAATATACGCTGAAATACGGCAACATCTCGAAGCAGAGCCTCGGTGCGGTGATCCGCTCGGTGATGGCGCTCGAGGCCGAGGGCGGCGATCTGTTTTTCGGCGAGCCTGCGCTGAACATCGGCGACTGGCTCTGCACGGACAATACCGGCCGTGGGACGATCCAGGTGCTTGACTGCCGCGAGCTGATCCAGTATCCGACGATGTACGCGACGTTCCTGCTCTGGATGATGTCCGAGCTGTTCGAGTCGCTGCCGGAGGTGGGCGACCCGGAGAAGCCGAAGATGATTTTCTTCTTCGACGAGGCGCATCTGCTGTTCGACGACGCTTCCAAAGTGCTGCTTGGCAAGATCGAGCAGGTGGTGAAGCTGATCCGCTCAAAGGGCGTCGGTATCTATTTTGTCACGCAGAATCCGTCCGACATTCCGGGCGGCGTGCTGAGCCAGCTCGGGAATAAGGTGCAGCACGCGCTGCACGCCTACACGCCGGCGGAGCAGAAGGGTGCGAAGGCGGCTGCGCAGTCGTTCCGCGAGAACCCGGAGTTTGATACCTACGAGACGCTGCTCGAGCTGGGCACGGGCGAGGCGCTTGTCTCCGTGCTGGATGAGGATGGCGTTCCTACGGTCGTGAAGCGCTGTACGATCCTGCCGCCGCAGAGCCAGATGGGCGCGCTGGACGATGCGGTCCGCGATACGCAGATCAAGGGCAGTCTGCTGTACACGCGCTATGCAGAGGCACAGGACCGTGATTCCGCGTACGAATTTTTACAGAGGAAGTCTCTGGCGGATGCCGAGGCGGCGCAGCAGGCAGCCGAGGAGGCGCAGCGTCAGAAGGAGGAGGCTGCGGCGGAGAAGCAGAGGCTAAAGGAGGAGGCTGAGGCTGAGAAGCAGCGCCTGAAAGAGGAAGCCGCTGCGGAGAAACAGCGCCAGAAGGAGCTGGAGGCGGAGGAGAAGCGCCGCCAGAAGGAGCTTGAGGCCGAGGAGAAGAAACGGCAGAAAGAGCTGGAAGCACAGCAGAAGGCGCTTGAGAAAGAGGCGGAAAAGCGCGAGAAGGAGATGAAGTCCGAGGTCAAAAAGGTGGCCAGCAGCGCACTTGGAACGCTGGGGCGCGAGCTTGGCAATCAGGTCGGGAATTCTGTTGGCGGTTCGTTTGGCAAGCGGCTGGGTGGAAACGTGGGCGCATCGCTTGGCAGAGGTATTCTGAGTACGCTGTTTAAGCTGTGAATCATGAATAAGAATGTGAAACATTCTGTGCCAAAAGAGATACATGGCCTGTGCTGGCAGAACGGAGCAGGACATTTGAGATGGCATAACTGATGCTTCTGAACTGATTGGCGTATGGTGTAAAAAGGGTAATAGGAGAGTGCGATGGGCAGAAGGAAAAAGATAAAGAAAAGACTCTGCATTTTGCTCGCGGCGGCTTCCCTGGCGGGAAGTATAGCGCAGGCGGGGGAAGTAGCGCTTGAAGGCGTAGAGGTAGTCGGTGGATCCCAGTCGGCTGAGCCTGGAGTGGAGGTGCAGGCCGAAACGCCGACAATGTCTGAGGAAGAGAGAAACGCCGACGTGTCGGCAGGGCCTGCCACGGAAAGCGAAACAGGCACGAAGCCGGAAGTCGGCACGGAGCCTGAGGCGGGGACGGAGACAGAGCCCGGGGCGGGGACGGAGACAGAGCCCGGGGCGGGGACGAAGCCGGAAACCAGTACAGGGACGGAGGCGGAGTCCGAGACGGGGACGAAGCCGGAAACCGGTATAGGGATGGAGGCGGAGTCCGAGACTGGGATGGAATCGGAAATCGAGACAGAAACGGAGACGGAATCTCCGATCGATTTTGAAAGCCTGTGGCAGACCAATACGGACATTTACGCGTGGATCCGGATTCCGGGGACGGTGATCGACTATCCAATATTGCAGAGCCTTGGCGAGGAGGATTTTTACCTGACGCACGACATTGCGGGCAACGAGGATATCTATGGCTCGATTTACACTCAGCGATATAACGATAAGGACTTTGCCGATTTTCACACGATCCTTTACGGGCACAACATGAAGGACGACACGATGTTCGGCTGGCTGTCGGAGCTCGCGAATCTGGAGACGCTGTGGAACCACAATGTGATCTACATTTATCTGCCTGACCGGACGCTGGAGTACTGGATCTTCGCCGCTTATGTGTCGGACAATATGCATCAGCTCGGCGGCGTGAACACGCGTTCCCGGGCAGACCGGCAGGAGTATCTGGACAAGGTGGAGGCGCGCTGCGCGGATGTGCAGACCTTTGACCGCAGGCTTTTTGACAAGGTGACGGCGGACAGCCACATCCTGACATTGTCGACCTGTTATCAGAACGATCCGGAGCACCGTTTCCTTGTGCAGGCCGTGCTGGTGGAACAGCCGGATCCGGGCACCCTTCCTGAGATGGAAAAGCCGGAGACGCTGCCGGAGCCGGAGTTTGAGGTAGAGCCGGAATCAGAGTCGGAGACAGAGCCGGAACTGACAGCGGCGGAGCTTGCGGAGACGGACCCGCGAGAATAAAATAACAAAAATCACATATACTCTTCCTGTAATTTTATCATGGAGAAGGAGAATGTATATGTGGGGAATTTTGATTGCACTCTTGTCCGGCGCGCTGATGAGCGTGCAGGGCGTGTTTAATACAGAAGTGACGAAGCAGACGAGCCTGTGGGTGTCGTCTGCTTTTGTACAGTTCACGGCGCTGCTGGTCTGCCTGGCGGCCTGGCTGCTCACAGACCGGACGAGGCTGACGTCGCTCGCGGAGGTGGAGCACAAATATATGCTTTTGGCTGGCGTGATCGGCGCGTTTATCACGATCACCGTCGTGAAAGCGATGGACTCCTTAGGGCCGGCGCGGGCGGCGATGCTGATCGTGATCTCCCAGCTGATCGTTGCCTATTTGATCGAGCTGTTTGGGATCTTCCAGGTGGAAAAGCAGCCCTTCGAGTGGAGAAAGCTGCTCGGGATGCTGGTCGCGATTGCCGGGATCGTTCTTTTCAAATGGGAAAAATGAGCGCCGGAAGGAGAAAGCCGGCGTGTGAGAGCGACGACTGCGGAAAATATATAAAAAAACTATTGCAAAACTTTTACTTTTTGGTTAAAATGAAGCTGTATAAGGGAATCCGGCGACGGCTGTCGTTGGAAATATGAAACATCGAACACAGGGTTGGAACTGCGCCCTGCTATTTGTGTTGGTTTTAGGGCTGAGCGGCTGCGCCGGGCGCGGAGAGGTTTATACCGCCGGGGTGCAGGCGCTGGAGACGGCTGGTGAAGAGCCGGGAGAAGCTCAGCCAGGGGAAAGCGGAACGGAAGAGAGCACCGGGCAGGATGGAGAAGCAGCCTCTGAGTCTGAGGGCTATGTGTATGTCTGCGGCGCGGTGGAGAATCCGGGCGTTTACCCGATACGCGCGGGGATGCGCGTCTTCGAGGCGCTTGCGCTGGCCGGAGGCTTCGCGCAGGACGCCGACCGCGAGTGGCTGAACCAGGCGGAGCTTCTGCAGGATGGGCAGCGTCTCTATGTGTATACGCAGGAAGAGACACGTGCGATTGCAGAGGCTATGCAGGCGAATGGTCAGACGAATCGTTCGGTCGTTTGGGCGGAAGACGCCGGCAGTGTCGGCAACGCCGGAAGCACGGGTGATGCAGGTAGCGCCGGAAGTATGGACAATGCAGAAGGCAGCGAGACAGTTGCGAATGCCGGGGCAGACGGCCAGAAGGTGAATCTGAATACGGCGGATCGGGAGCAGCTGAAGACTCTCCCGGGCATCGGGGACGCGAAAGCGGACGCGATCGTGCAGTACCGGGAGGAGCACGGGCCGTTCGGCTCGATCGAGGAGATCCAGAATATTTCAGGGATCAAGAGCAGCATATTTTCAAAAATCAGGGATTTGATCACGGTGTGAGACATAAATATAACCGCAGCAAGAGCAATATAAAGGAGAGAGAGCATGGCAAAGAAAGTATTGGTAGTAGACGATGAAAAATTGATCGTGAAGGGCATTCGCTTCAGCCTGGAGCAGGACGATATGGAAGTGGACTGTGCGTACGACGGGGAAGAGGCCGTCCGCATGGCCAGGGAGAAGGAGTATGATATTATTCTTCTTGACCTGATGCTCCCGAAGATGGACGGACTGGAGGTCTGCCAGCAGATCAGAGAGTTTTCGGATGTGCCGATCGTCATGCTCACGGCGAAGGGCGAGGACATGGATAAGATTCTCGGTCTGGAATACGGCGCGGACGATTATATTACGAAGCCGTTCAACATTCTTGAGGTGAAGGCGCGTCTGAAGGCGATCATCCGCAGGACCTCGCAGAAAGCGGCGGCGGAGCCGAAGGGCAAGATCGTCGAGGTGGGCGATCTCGCGATTGACTGCGAGGGCCGCAGAGTCAGCATTGCCGGTAAAGAGGTCAACCTCACGGCGAAGGAGTTTGATGTACTCGAACTTCTCGTTTTTAACCCGAACAAGGTGTACAGCAGGGAGAATCTGCTGAATATCGTGTGGGGATATGAGTACCCGGGCGATGTGAGGACGGTAGACGTACACATTCGGAGACTGCGCGAGAAGATCGAGGCAAACCCGAGCGAGCCGAAGTATGTACATACGAAGTGGGGCGTAGGGTATTATTTCCAGCACTGATATGTTAAGTCTCCAGGGGTAAAGCTATAATACAGACAATACAGACAATACAGGAGAGGAGGGATACAGATGCTGGATATCGG
>CANQWV010000033.1 GCA_947627645.1 uncultured Lachnospiraceae bacterium
TCAGCAATTGATTGTTTCGCTTGTTTAACCGTATCGTAAGCCTTCAAATAGACTTCCTCATGCTTCACGCTGCGCCAAACGCTCAGTGAAAAGTACGAGTATATCCATCTGGAGCCGGCAGACCGGAAGATCTCTGCCATAGACGGAACGGAGAAATATCTGTTCCGCCTTTTTGACGGAAACGTGATCGAGAGCGTGCTGATGCGCTATCATCACGGAAATTCCGTCTGCATTTCCTCGCAGGCAGGCTGCCGGATGGGCTGCAGGTTCTGCGCCTCCACGATCGGCGGGCTGACGCGCAGCCTGCTGCCCTCCGAGATGCTGGATCAGATCTATCAGATCCAGAAGATCTCCGGCGAGCGCGTGTCGAACGTCGTGGTCATGGGAACCGGGGAGCCGCTGGACAACTATGAGAACCTGCTGCGCTTCCTGCAGCTGCTGACGGACGAGCACGGGCTGCACATCAGCCAGAGGAACGTCACGGTCTCGACCTGCGGGATCGTCGGGAAGATCCGCGCCCTGGCGGACGAAAAGCTGCAGATCACGCTGGCGCTCTCCCTGCACGCGTCCAACCAGGAAAAGCGCAGGCAGCTGATGCCGGTCGCGAACAAATATGAGCTCTCCGACGTGCTCGACGCCTGCCGCTATTATTTCCGCCAGACCGGCCGCAGGATCACCTTCGAGTACAGCCTGGTGGGCGGCGTGAACGACACGGACCAGGACGCGAAGGAACTCGCGGGGCTGCTTGCGGGCCTCAACTGCCATGTCAATCTGATCCCGGTCAACCCGATCCGGGAACGCGATTACGTCCAGCCGAACCGTGGGGTGGTGCTGGCGTTCCAGAAGAAGCTGGAGCAGTACGGGATCAACGCCACGATCCGCAGAGAGATGGGCCGCGATATCGCCGGAGCGTGCGGACAGCTGCGGAAGAGCTTTATCGAAACGAAAAACGTCTGAAACACAAAATAATATAGAAAAATTAATTTGTCTGATTTTTGTACAATTCTAACAATTCTTCCAATTTTCTCACTTTTCTATTGAATAATTTTGCCGGAAAGCATATAATATAGTAAAATATGGCAGACGAAATAGTTTGCACGGCAAGTTGTATCCAAATTGCCCGCGGATGGATTGCGGGATGTGTAACAAATTGTTGAGAATGATTCTCTGCTCGACAAGGAATGAAATGATATGAAAAAAAGGCAAGTGAAACAGGAAAGGAGACTGATGGCAGCGACGGTGCTGCATCGGTACGGGAATCAGGCGCGTTGGGGATCCCTTGCGCAGCGCTTCTAGCGCGGCGTTAAAAGGGGGCTTCTGCGCGTTTTTATGTATTTTATTTTGTATCGGACAGAAGCGGAGCGCGTATGGGCGCGTACGCCTTTGAAAAGAGATTTATGACTGCCTGACATTCGACCGGACGGAGTGCGTGGGAGGGAATGGATATGAAAAAAAGAACAAAACGCATCGTGGCTGGGCTTCTCGCATTTGCGATCATTCTGCAGCAGAACAGCATGGCTGGAATGACGCTGGAAGGGCTGGCGACGGACGAGATCATACAGGAGGAGCTCCAGGAGCCTGAGATCCTGGAAGAGCCGCTGGCGGACGCTTCGGCGGAGAGCCCGGCAGACCTTGCGACAGAGGATGCGGAATACTCCACAGCAGACGCTTCGGCAGAGGAAGCGGCGGAAGCTCCGGCCGATGGTTCGATGGAGAATTCCGAAGAGCCCCAGCTGACGGTGACCGAGATCGTACCGGTTGACCAGGCGGAAGAGGCGTTCCCCGAGGAAGAGTCTTCGCTTCCCGCGGAGGAACCCATGCTCCCCGTGCTGAGGCTTGATAACTGCGCCCAGACTGCGGAAGATGCGCAGGCCAGTCCGGTCACTCTGGAGCTGACACGCCCGGATGGATTCCCAAAAGACGCATCTCACAAAATGGAAACTTTAAAGGTGGAAGAAACAGCGGGTCTGACGGCCGAAACCGAAGGGAATCTGGCCGGAGGGCTCGCTTTGCGTTTTTCTGTAGAGCTTGACGGAAACGCCTGCGACCTCAGCGGGACGACGGCGGTTCTCGATGGTCTGGATGCTTCTTATCTGACGGGCGGCCATCTGTCCCTGTGCCGGGACGCGGATGAGAATGGTGCGTCTGCCGAAGACAAATGGGAAGAATTGGCTGTGCAGTTTTCACAAAACGGCGGCGCGGTTCGCTCGAGCTTTTCCGTGGACAGCGACGGCATACTGCTCTTCTGGAAGGACGCCGAGGCCGGGGAAGAAGTAGCTGAAGCAGTTGAATCGGAGACGATAGAAGCAGAGGCGACGGAAGAAGAGCAGGATGCTGAGTCGGAGACAACAGAATTAGAGACAATGGTGTCAGAGCCGGTGGAAACCGAAGAAGAGACTGCGGACGTGGACGAGATCGGGCAGGGCTCGGAGGTTGAGCAAGAGACAGAGGCTGCGACCGAGGCAGAGAAAATGGAGGCCGAGACTGCAGAGGCAGAGCAGGACGCAGAGACAGAAATTGGCATGGAAGCCGGGACGGAAGCAGAAGTCGAAACTGAGACTGAAACGGGAACTGAGCAGGACACCGAGCTCGGGACGGAAGCAGAGACGGAGATTATGTTCGGGGCAGAGTCTGCAGAGAACGAGGGAGAGACGGAATCAGAAGTAGCGACCGAGGCAGAATCTGAGACGGAAACAGAGACCGAGACGGAAGAATTGGCGTATGACCTTGCTGATCTCAGCTCAGATGGGCTGATGCAGATTGGTGCTGATGAGATAGATGAGACGAAAACGTTTTATGAGGTTTTCTATAAAGCGACAGGCAAGCTGGTATTTCAGAAAGATGAACCAACAGAATCAGAGGAATATGTTATCTATGCTGACAGTGGTAGCAATGCCAAAAACAGTGAGAGTGATTGGCCATTTCATGGAGTCAGATCCCAGATTCAGTCTGTAGAGTTTTTAGACGACGTACCGATGACATCGATGGCTTATATATTTAGCAATTGTAAAGATTTGGCAGATGTAAAAACAGATAAGTTCACAGCGAAAGATGTGGTTTCCCTGGGGTATGCATTCGAAAAATGTAGTAAGCTGAAATCTCTTGATTTAAGTAATTGGAATACGTCTTCCGTGACGTATATGAGTTTTATGTTTGAGGGCTGTAGTGGGCTTACAGAACTGAACGTCAGAACATGGAATACAAGTTCAGTTACACAGTTTCAAAGAACTTTTCGGGATTGCACTGAATTGAAGAGCCTGGATGTTCATATGTGGGATACTAGCAGTGCTGATAATTTGCAACAGGTATTCTACGGCTGTGGTGGACTTACAGCGTTGGATCTCAGCAACTGGGATGCCAATAAAGCTAGTAGCTTGAATCAACTATTTAATCGTTGTGATGCTTTATCCCAGTTAACGCTGGGACCGAACTTTAAGTTTAAAGGAGGTACATCTCTAAACGGTACATGGATTCGGAAAACTACGGAGGAACTATATTCTGCTAAAGACTTGGAAGAGAAATATAATGCGGAAATGGCAGATACTTATTATAAGCTTACTCCAATATACTTTCATGCCAATGATGGCACCAATAACAAGAGTACTTTAGAAAATGGATATATTGGTAAAACTCTTGAGGACACTGATGTGACAACACCTGTCCGTGCCGGATATGAATTTGCCGGTTGGTGGCCCAAGGCTGATTCAGATGAAGGCGGGCAGTTGAAAGTGGGGGATACGATCACGCAGACCGATTACTATGCCCATTGGAAGGAATACAAGGTTTACGAAATTTTCTATAAAGAAAACGGTGAACTGGTATTTCAGGATACAGATGAGGTGGATTTGACAAAAGTGGATCCAGAAGAAACTGATAAGTATGAGATATATGAGGATGACGGCAGAAATGCTCTTGCCAGCGGTGCCAGTAATGCAAGTTGGGCATTTCATGGGATCAGATCTCAGATAAAATATGTGGAGTTTCGTGATAATGTAAAGCTGAAAACCCTTCAGCATATTTTTAATGGATGTGACCAACTATTAACAGTAGACACTCAAAAATATAATGCTGCAGGTATCAAGTCACTCAGCTATGCTTTCAATAACTGCACTAGCTTGACAAAGTTGAATCTAAATAATTGGGACGTATCATCAGTGACAGATATGGGGCATGTGTTCGAAAAATGCAAAGGCCTTCAATCGCTGGAAATCAGCAACTGGACTACGAGTTCTGTCACCAGCGTATACTCTGCATTTCGAGATTGTATTCTTCTGGAGACGTTGGACGTTGGTAGTTGGGATACAAGCAATGTTGATAATATGATGGATGTGTTTTACGAATGCGAGAAGTTGAAGGAATTGGATATAAGCAATTGGACGGCAGGATCTAGACCATCTAGGATGTTTTATAATTGTTTTGACCTGTATCAATTGAAATTAAATGCTGCTTTTGTTACGTCGCAGGAAACCAATCTAAAAGGGCAATGGAAAGGACTGGTCAGCCAAGAGGAATACGATGCGAAGAGCTTGATGACGTCCGCAGACAAGGCTTCCGACACATACGTCCGCGCTGTCCCGATAACCTTCCACGGCAATGGCGGAAATCCTGATCAGACCAAAGTGGACGGTTTTGTTGGGTTTGCGTTGGGGGAGGATAAGTGGAACACTTTGACAGAACCAACCTACGCTGGCTATGTATTCGGCGGCTGGTGGACCGCGCCGGAGGACGGCGAACAGCTTACGGCGGAAACTCTTCTCACGCAAACTGATTATTATGCTCACTGGAAAAAAGACCGGGTCTATGAGATCCTCTACGAGAGCGGCGAGCTGGTGTTCCAGAGTGACAATACGCCGGATCCGGATAAAGGTGAGGTGCGACAGATCTTTGAGGATGACGGCAGTAATGCCGGGAGCGATAAGTGGGAGTTTGACGAGATGCGGGACTTGATCACTTCCGTGTCATTCCGCGATAATGTCAAGCTGAAGTCGCTTCAGGCGATTTTCAAAGACTGCAGAAACTTGAGCGCAGTGGATGTCGGATCTTACGATGCGATCGGTGTGACTACAATTGCGTATGCTTTTTCCGGCTGTGAGAG
The DNA here is from genome assembly GCA_947627645.1 of uncultured Lachnospiraceae bacterium. Classification (GTDB taxonomy): domain Bacteria; phylum Bacillota; class Clostridia; order Lachnospirales; family Lachnospiraceae; genus Choladousia. The sequence continues at coordinate 5,096 of CANQWV010000033.1, forward strand.
CCTGACTTCTCTGAACCTGAATGCATGGAATGTCTCGTCTGTAACGTACATAGGATATGCGTTCCAGAACTGTAAGAATTTGCGTTCCCTGGAGATTGACAAGTGGAACACAGGCAATGTCTGGAATATGTACAATACGTTCAACGGCTGTTCTTCTCTGGAGAAGCTAGACGTCAGTGCGTGGGACACGGCGAAGGTTTCAAACATGATAGGGACGTTTGGCAGTTGCAGCTCCCTGACCGAACTGGATTTGAATGGATGGAATACAAAGAGCGTTACTGCTGAAAGTAATATGGCGAATCTGTTCGCAGGCTGTACATCGCTGTACCAGCTGAGCCTGGGAGTTGACTTCCGTTTCTTTAAAAATGCAGGGCTGGACGGCCAGTGGAGACGCGGCGATGCTGGTGAGGTCTACAGCGGAGCGGAGCTGATGAGCAAGTATAACGGGACTACGATGGCGGATACATACCATCGCTATGTTCGCGTGTCCTTCAACGGCAACGGCGGCATCGCCAGCCCGCAGAGCATAGAGTGCTATCTTGGAGAGACCGTGGATGCGCTTCCGACGGCAGAGTGGGAAGGCTATCATTTCCTAGGCTGGTTTACCGAGCGGAATAGCGGGGAGCTGTTGGGGGAAAATGGTTCTCTTACCCAGGCAATTTACTATGCCCATTGGGATCCGTATAAGTATACGCTGCGCCTGAATGCTCTGAATGGGGATAAGGATCATGATATAGAAGATATACCGTTGACATTTGATGAGTTTTATCAGCTGTCGGAGAATAAATTTACATACGAGGGGAAATTCCTGCTCGGCTGGAATACGAAACGCGACGGCAGCGGCGAGATGTACGGCCCGAATTCGCGGGTTTCCGGGCTCGCCGACCAGGACGGCTCCACGGTAAATTTGTATGCGATCTGGGGAGATCCGGACGATTATGTCACGCTGACGTTTGATTCCGGGTTTGATTCTGCAGATGAAGGGGCAGAGGTTCCTTCCATGCGCTTCAAAAAGGGCGAGACGGTGGAGGCAAAGCATCTGCCGCAGTCGACGAGAGAGGGATACCGCTTTGAGGGGTGGTCCTATGAGGAAGCCGGAGAGCCGATTTCAGATAAGGATCGTGTGGAAATGTCCGAAGACAGGACGCTGTATGCTATATGGAAAGAGTATCTGACCGTAACCTTTGATCCGAAAAAGGAAGGACTGGCGCCTGTGAAGGCTCAGGCGGTGGCGGATGAGCCGCTGGAAGGCTCTCTGCCGGATTTCCCGCAGAGGGAGGACGGCAGCATCCTGATCGGCTGGTTTACGGGAGAAAAGGACGGCACTCAAGTGAAGGCAGGGGAGACCTCTGTCGCGACAGATACGACATTTTATGCGCACTGGGGCTGGAGGCCGCAGTTTGACACGGCTGGCGGCAAGTTTACAACAACACCGGAGATCCCGTTTGCGGAGTCTTCAAACTATACACTTGGAGCATTGCCGGAGGTTACCCGCGACGGATATACGTTCGATGCCTGGTATTATGTGGACGGTACGGAAGCGGAAAGACAGGTATCTGAGGGCGAAGTGGTTGAGCTTGGCAAAAATACACGTATTGTCGCGCATTGGACTCCTGTTCAAAAGGTAAAGGTTACATTGGATCCAGGAGAGGGAACGATCGACGGCAAAGACGGCGAGAGAATTCTAAATGCCTATCAGGGAAAAGCGATAGGCGATCTGCCTGTTCCAAAAAGGGAGGGCTATATATTCCTGGGCTGGTATGATGAGAGCAATACACTCTGCAATCTGGATAGTGAATTTGAGACGAACAAAACCCTGACCGCACAGTGGGCGAAAGAGGTAACCGTCACATTTATGGACGGGGGTAAGCAGGTGGCGACGCTCACGGTGCCGGAGGGCGGCACGATCCCGTCTTTGCCGGGCGTGAATGTAGACCCGAAGGATACTACGAGAAATGACAAAATTCTGGAGGGCTGGTACACGGAAGAAAATGGCGCAGGCACAAAGCTGACCACAGGGACGACGATCTCTAAAAATGTTACCTATTACGCGAAATGGAAAGATTTTAAGCAAAATGGAGATGCAGGCGCGACGCCGTATACCTATGGGATAGAGTGGAACTCGGCGTCTAATGAAAATGTGGATAATGTAGATGGCCATCTTGTATTTCATCCGACGGATTATCGTTCTCAGACCGCGCAGCTGCATGTTCATTTCTGGCTGAACGTAGGTACACAGGGAAGCAATTCTAGTATACCCAAAGGCGGCGTGAAGATCAAAATCCCAAAATACGTCTGGAAAGATTGGGATAAGAAATGGATTGGGACGAGTAATGTGGAAGCTAGCTTGAAAAAGGCCACGGGTGGCGCGAAATTTGCTATTTCCGAAGAAGAGTCAACAGTCGACTATTATGTTCTGGTAAACACTGAGGATATTACGGGCGGTGCCGGCATGGACGCCACATTTAGCTACAACGTGGACCCGAATCAGGTGCCGGGAGGCGGGCTGGATGCCGCCGGAAACTATGTGACAAACGGAGTTAATTACTACCATGAGACATTCCAGGTGACGATCACAGTAGATGTGGATCCGAAGGATTCCGAAATTGAAACGCACACAGAAGAACTGTCCATCGAGATGCACACGCGGGTGCGCACCTTCGCCTCGAAGGAATTCGTGAAAATGTACCCCTCGTACAGCAATTCCTGGAAGGATACATGGGGCCCGAAGCCTGCGGACGCGGACGATTACTTCTATATTGAATGGAAACTGAAGGAGACGTCGGAGTCCACCACCAACCAGCCGTTTGACTTTACCTGGTCGGAGGAGAATACGGTTCACGATGGCACGGTGGTAGGTTATCTGAATAATGAGAAAGACAAAACGCATGTAAATGCGACCGGGCATGAGATTTTTGACAAACAGAGAGTGCTGGTGAAATATCCGCGCACGATGTTGTCGGAGGCGACAGATGGAAAGCTGCTCATTCACAACGAGGCGATTGTGACGGAGAACTGGCAGTCTGGCTACGAGACGTCCCACCGCGTATCCGCAGACTATACACTGAAGGTGCCGAAGTACAGCGGAGGGGGTCGCGGTCTGGATAAGATTTCGTTTGACGTAGCAAACAGCCGGAACATATCGCGCCCTGCGCAGAAGCACGGCGGACAGGAGGACATCCTGATCGATGAAAATGAAGTTTCGCTGGGCTGGCGGGTCAATTACAGCGGCGGGGCGAAGGAGGAACCCAAATGGAATTCGGACACAGAGACCTATACGAGATCCGATCGCACCATCAGCATCACGGACGGGTTGGAGAAAAGCCTTTTGTATTCGTCCGGCAGTAGTGCGGACGACAAATATTTGTGGAATCCTTCTACGGGCAACGTAGAGCTTTCCGATGAGGATTACCGGTTTACGTCCGTGAAAGTGAACCTGAAGGAATACGATATGGTGTCGTACAGCGATGCGTGGTCGGAAATGGCGGAGCATGAAAACATTGCGGACTATGAAGACGTGTATCTCTTTGTGCGCTATAAAGATTCCGATACACCGGTGTTCTTTGCGCGAGTGGGGATTAATGTACCTGTGAGCCTGCCGGAGAATGTGTGCGGGATCGAGATCCGGCACGACTCTTCCTTCTACTGGACGGACATCACGGTGGATCTTGGCGTGAATCTGCGGCCAAGCCCGGCCGTCAGCAGACTTTTCAAAGAGGATGTGGGCAGGGAAGCCACGTCGATCGTGAAAAACTGGGCGCGCTGTCGGGTGTGGGCAAACGATAGCCGGACGGAACCGTATGTGAATGCGATAAGTAAGAATGAAGGCAGTGCAGACAAGGAAGTCTGGGAGATGGACATCAGCGACACGAGCCAGTTCCTGCAAAAGACGGCTACGACATATGATGCCAATGTAATACTGGATGTGAAACATGGAACGCAGGACAGCCCGATGTGCCTTGCCGGGTGGCTGTACAACAACGGCGGCCGCACGCCGCGGATGCAGACAGGCGTCTTTTACGATCTGCTTCCGCTGGGGACTACGGTAGATCCGGAGACGGTATACGGGATATGGACCGACACCAACTGGTCGAGCGTTGCGGCACCCGGACATCCGGCGAACAATTATAAATCAAATCAGAACAGTGCAAGGCGTCTGCCTTCCGCCTGTGTCGACGTGAAGTTCGAGTCCAACTGGCAAGGCTCGCAGCGGACGATGATGATCATTGAGTTTGCGTTGCCGGAGGGCGTGAAGGCAAACGGCGTGCAGATTTTCTATCTGCTGCGCACGACATATGAAAACATCATGGAGAACGGCGCTACCCAGCAGAACAGCGCTGCTTTCGTGAACACGACGGAGTTGAGCGCGACGCCGAAGCTGACACAGTCCGGGATCAGCATTTTAAACCAGGACGAGAAATATTTTAAGAGCCTGGATACGGAGTACAGCGGGCGCATCAGTTATTCGGAGGATTCTGAAAACTATATTCCCGTGGACGTTTCCACCTGGGGCTTCGATAAGCAGGTGAAGGCTGAGACAGGGTCGTCCTATGTTCAGAAAGATAATGTGCTGCAGAACGATACCTATACTTACCGCCTGATCTATTCACAGGGCAGCGGCACGTACACGAAGGGCATTGTGTTCCTGGATGTGCTGGAGAACGGCTATTACGAAAAAGATCCGACATCAGAGAGCGGGAAAAAGCTGATTGAAGCAGAATGGCAAGGCACGTTCGAGAACATCAACGTGGAATCGATCCGGAAGCTGACAATGATGAAAGACGATAAGACGCTTCACTGCAATCCGGTGGTCTATTATTCGACGACGAAGAGAGAGGATATCGATACCACAAATTTGAATCTGTTGGATCCGCAGGTCTGGAAGACAGACCTGCCTGACAACAAGAAAGATATCACTGCGGTCGCGGTGGACTGTTCGATGTGTAAGGAGGAGGCGGAAACGCCGTTTGAATTGAAGGGCAATGTGGACGCCATGGAGATTTACATCACTATGCGCGCGCCGATAAATTCGGAACTCAGCGATAAGACGACCCGCAACCGCGCGGTGCTCAATATGACGCATGTGGATTCCGAGCGGAGCGAAACAGCCGTCATGATGGACGCAGGCGCGTCGGTGGTGCTCAAGGACGTGACCCCGGAGCTTCACAAGAGCTCAGATCCGGGTTCGGGAACAGATACGAATCCGGCGCCGGTCTATAAGGACGATCAGCTGACCTATACGCTTTCTGTGAAGAACACCGGCGAAGAGGCATGGCTGGATGATATCGTGCTGGAAGACACAATTCCGGAAGGACTTTCGGTACAGAAAAGCAACATCCGCGTGCGCTTCGGTGCGGATGCGTTCACGGCGATCGAGGGCGTGCCAAGGGTTAAGCTCAGCAGGACGGGGCGGAAGCTCACGTTCCGGATAGGTATGCTGTATCCCGGCGAGACGGTGGAGATAGAGATTACTGGGACGGTAACGGCGACGACCGGGACACTGGAAAATACGGCGTATATTGTATCAGTGAATGATGTGGAGAAGACGGTTACGTCTGAGACGACCTACCATAAAGTGACCCCGATCGGCTTTAACATTTCCAAAACCGGCGTCGGCGGGAGGCCGCTTGCGGGGGCCATATTGCAGCTTTGGAGGCTGAAGGACGACGCTGAAGTCGGAGCGGAGCTCAATACCGATAATTATACCATGGTAGGGGAGGAATGGGTGAGCGACGGGAAGGTAAAAACGTTTACCGGGCAGAGCAAAGGCATTTATGTCCTCCATGAGGTTTCCGCCCCTCCGGGTCATCTGAGGGCAGAAGATATCACCATGGAGCTTGACAGCCGTGGAAACCTGACGCTGGACGGCAAACCAGTGCCTTCCGTGACGATGAAAGATGATTATACGAAGGTCAGTATTGTAAAAGAAGATCACACCGGGCACGCGGTCAAGGGCGCGAAACTGGCCATTTATGATCTTGATAGCTTTGATACAATGACAGGGGAACCAATAAGTGGAAAAACGCCTGTGGCCGAATGGGAGACTGATGGAAGCCCGCATGAGCTGGACGGAGTGCTGAAAGCGGGTGAGAAATATATCCTGTATGAGACAGAGGCTCCGGAAGGGTACAGGAGGGCAGAGCCTGTAGAATTTGAAGTTCCCTCCGACGGTTCGCATTATACGGTACTTATGACCGATCCGCTTGACTCGTTTGAGGTGAAGATCCGGAAGGTGGATCCCGACGGGAATCCACTGGCCGGGGCGAAGCTGAGAATTACGGGAAAGAAAAAAGAAGAAAAAACTGAAATTTCTCCGATCGAATGGGACACCACAGTGGAGGATTATACGGTAAAACTGTATCCCGGAGAGTATAAGCTCTCGGAAGTCTATGCGCCGGATGGCTATGCCGTGGCGGAGCCAATTGAATTCAAGGTGGAGGAAGACACAACCAATAACGCCCAAGTGACGGTGAATGAGGAACGTGTGAAGGACCTCACGCTGGTTATGGAGGATAAGTGGGCACAGGATCTGACCGTGACAAAAACAGTGAAGGGCGAAGAACTGGAAGACTCCGGCGAAAAGAAAGAGTATTCGTTCACTTTGACACTGAAGAAGGCGGACGGTAGTCCATACACTGAACGTCTGGCTTATAAGAAGCGTGTGAAATCAACCGAGGGTAAGCCGGATACGGTGACATCCGGGATGATATCCTCCACGGGGAACGTCTATCAATTCTATCTGGCGGGTGATGAGAGTTTCACATTTGTGGACGTCCCGCAAGGTCTCACCTATGAGGTGGATGAGATTTCGGAAGCGGGTGCGGGATACGTGGTGACAAAGGAGAACGATACGGGAACGACGAACGGATTTGAGGCTACAGCAGTAAACATTACGAATACCTATCCGGCGATGGGTGATCTGCTGATCTCGAAAACCGTAATCGGCAGCTGGGCGCCTTCGGGAGAAATGTACACGGTTCAGATTACGACGGAAACAGGGAAGGCAATATACGATGGCTCGTCGTCGAGCGACATTCAGGTGTATAAGATGTCCTCCGACGGGAAAGCGAAAGTGGAAGATGCGGAGATTACGCAAGAGCATATCATCGTTAAGTTGGCCGGCGGCGAACAGATCGTGGTGAGCGGACTTAAACCGGGAACCTATACGGTGACGGAAACCGGAGCGGATTCGGGGAGCGGGGCAGTCACATTTACGAAGAAATATAAGGTAAATGGAGGCGATGAGTCTGATACCGCAGACGTGGAGATTGCCGGAAACACGATCGGAAACGTGGAGGTGCGCAACACCTATACGGATGTGGGTGAACTGACGATAGAAAAGACGGTGTCTGGAGGGCCTGAGCCGGATGACGATATCTGGTACACCGTCCAAGTGTCCACTACGACTTCGGGTGCGTTTGAAAACTATCAAATACAATGCGAGCCAAAGAATAGTTATCAAAATGCAAAAAGGATAAAAGGTGGTTTGCAGTTTCAGCTGCTCAAGGGCAGCAAAGTGACGATTTCCGGTTTGCCCGTGGGCACATATACGGTCAAAGAGTCCTTGATAGGGCTTGACTGCATACCTTCCTACAAGGTTACGGTGAACGGCACTTCGAAGACAAGCGAGGCAGATGGCTCCGTGACATTGAGCCGTGGGACGGGTACTTCTATGGTTTCCTCTGGCACGGTACAGATCGACAACCGTTACCCGGAGAGCACTTCCATGACTCTTACCGGTACAAAAGCCGTGATCGGGAAAAATTTGGAAGCTAATAAGTATGAATTCACCCTTAGGGCTCTGACGAATCCCGAAAACGGAGCAGAGCTGCCGACGTCAACGACTGTCAGGAACTCGGGAGATTCAGACGGTCGGTTTAGTTTTGACGAGATCACTTTTACAAAGGTTGGGACATATGTCTTTGAAGTGAGCGAGACCGGTTCTGATGATCCCGGTGTAGGAACGGACGGCACGGTATATACGGTGACCGTTATGGTGGATCTAAAGAAAGACAGCGAGAATTACGCTTATGAGATTAGGAGGGTTTTGATTGAGCGAACCGCGGCGGGCAGCGTGATGGCTGAGCAGGTAGCGCTCTACGAGAAAGTTTACTCGGAGGAAAGCGAGGACTCTGGTTTCGGAGACTCAGGCGGCTCCGAAGGTGAGCCAGACGTGGGCGATACCGTGATCCCTTCGAATCTTGAGCTCCCACCGAGAACAGACGAAGGGAAGTCCGCAACCTTTATCAATCGTGTGAAGGATCCTCTGGAGATGCCGGATACCGGCGGACCGGGGGCAGCGCCTTTGACACGTACCAGTATCCTCTTATGTCTGGCAGGATGTTTCATCCTCCTGCTGGCTAAAAGGCGAAAGCCGCGCGGGTCTGGCTGACCCGACATAAAGCGGTGCAGGGGCTTGAGTGCCATGAGCCCCGCCGCCGCAAAAGGAAACAAACAGTTTCAGGAAACAAAGGCTTCAAAAAAGAATCAAAAAAGGAGAGTGAGTAAAATGAAGAAGAAGTCTATTTTCAAGTCAATGTTCACACTCGCGCTGTCTCTGGCGCTGATGCTGTCCCTGGCAGTGACCGCCTCGGCAGCATCCATCACTATCAAAGGTAACGGACAGGAAGGCTTAGGCGGAGCTGAACGCTTCACGGCGTATCAGATTTTTAAAGGAACCGTTGGAAGTACATCGGATGTGAATGGAAAAGAATTGAAGGGAGTTACATGGGGCAATGGTGTGGTGTCGACGGGTCTTGTGGACGCTCTGAAAGAGAGCAAACGAGATGTGACAGGTGATCCCACAACGACGTTTGGCAGCGTGTTTAGTGACTGGATGACTGAGTATGCGGGTTCCATGAGCGAGGCAGATCTTGTGGCGGAGTTCCTTTCGGATCATCGCACTGATCCTGTCTATGCAGATGAGTTTGCAAGGATTGCTGCAAAACATATATTGGGTGGCGGAACCGCGTCTAAGAAAAAGACGGAAGGGGATGGCTGGGTTATTGAAGAACTCGAAGATGGCTATTATCTCGTAATAGATAATTATAAAAGCTCAATAGACGACGAACCGGATGGCGCTGTGTCTTCCTATATCCTGCAGGTATCTGGTGAAGCGAACGTGACAATTAAATCCACCATCCCAACAGTGGAGAAAAAGGTAGAAGGAAAAGATGGCTATCTGACTGCGACCAACAAGGATGTAACCTTCACTCTGACCGGAACGGTGGCCGAGAATATTGACGAATATGACACATATTCCTACACGTTCACCGATACGCTCTCCAAGGGACTTACTATCGATTCAGGTTTGACGGATCTTATGGTTAATATTGTCAATAGTGGAGATTCGACGTTGATTACAAAGGATGGTAATTATACGGCGACAGTAATAAGTGGCACGGACGATGGTACACATATTCTCACGGTCACATTCACAGATCTGAAAGCAGCTGTCGCAAATGTTGGCGCTACGCTTAACAAAGATAGCAAAATCGTCGTAACCTACACGGCTCAGATGAACGATTCTGCTGTCGTGGGTGATAAGGGTAACCCCAACGATGTGACTCTGACCTATTCCAACAATCCATATGGCGAAGATAAGGGCGAATCCGTGCCCGACGAGGTCAAGACCTACACCCTCGGTCTGGACATTAAGAAGCAGAATGAGGACAGTCAGTCTTTGTCAGGTGCTAAGTTCAAGCTGAAAGATGAACATGACAATTATGCCTATCTGGAAGAAGTAGAAGATGGCGGAACAATCACATATTACGTTGTTAAGGAATGGAAGACTGATGCAGGAGACGGCACAGAGCTTGTCACCGGCTCGGACGGTGAATTTCATATCCACGGTCTTGCTGCGGGCACCTATACGCTGGAAGAGACGCAGGCACCAGACAAATACGAGAAGATGAAAGACGTCACGTTCACAATCACTGCCAAAGCAGACGCAACTGAATCTACTATGGGTGAGGTTTCCCTGGCGCTTGCTACGGACCAGTTAGATCGTGAGGACGTGCAGATTACTACAGAAATGAGTGCAACAACAGGCACCGCCACCCTCACCCTCACCAACTACAAGGCTCCTATCCTTCCGAACACCGGCGGCATCGGCGCGAAGATCGTCTATGTGGTGAGCGGACTGGCAGTCCTGGCCGGCATTTGCGTTGTGCTGGCGGCACTGAGAAAGCGCAAGGACGACAAAGCCTGACTGAGATCGGCCAAATGCGACGACAAGGCCTGACCGAGATCGGTCAAATGCGACAGCAAGGCCTGACCGAGATCGGCCAAGCGTGACGACAAGGCTTGACTGAGATCGGCCAGGTGCAGGGATGACAAGGCCTGATTGAGAAGCTGTAAGGTCAATCAGGTCTGATCGAAAAGGTTTATCAACTACGGGAAAGAAAGGGTCGGCGCAGGGTATGAGCAGATTGCGCAAGGCCGCGATCGCCGTCGGGATACTGGTTATCCTGGGAGGGCTTCTGGGGCTGGCGTACCCGGCGGTCGGCAGCCTCATCAATTCCCTGACGCACAAGAGAGCGGTCATGGATTATCAGAAGAAGACGGAAGAGCTCCCGGATGAGGATCTCGACCGGATGCTTCAGGAGGCTGAAGAATACAATGAGTGGATCTGCAGCCGGGGAGGTTCGATTACCGGCCTGAATGAGGAAGAGCTGGAGGAGTACGAGCGGATGCTTGAGGTCTCCGGCACGGGGATCATGGGCTATATCGAGATTCCGAAGATCGGCGTGACGCTCCCCATCTACCACGGCACGCGCGAGGAAGTGCTGCAGGTGGGCGTCGGTCATCTGGCGGGTTCGTCGTTGCCGATTGGGGGCGAGAACACTCATGCGGTGCTCACCGGCCACTCGGGGCTTCCGTCCTCCCGGCTCTTTACGGATCTGGATCAGCTCACGCGCGGGGATACGTTCACGATCACGGTGCTGAAGCACTCCGCGACGTACGAGGTCGACAAGACGGAGGTCGTGGAGCCCGAGGAGGCGGAGCACCAGGAGATCGAGAAGGGCAAAGACCTGTGTACCCTTGTGACCTGCACGCCGATTGGCGTGAACAGTCATCGTCTGCTGGTGCGCGGGCACAGGACGGCGGATGTGGAGCCGGAGTCCGACGCGGAGAAGCCAGACACGGCGGTCGCTGTGGCGCCGGATGGCATGACAGAGGATTACCGGATGCAGGTCTGGATCGCGGGTGCGGCGCTCACTGCGGTCGTGATACTCGTGGCGGCGCTGATCGCGATTTTTATCAGAAAGAGACGGCGCAGGCAACGCTCCCTGAAATAGATGAGAGTGTCGCGGGCGACGCTCCCCGAAATAGATGAGAGTGTCGCGGGCGGTGCTCCCCGAAATAGATGAGAGTGTCGTGGGCGGTGCTCCCCGAAATAGGAGAGTGCCGCAGGCGGCGGCAATGAAATTAAGAAACAGAAGGCGGCAAGGCCCGAAAGGAGAATCATTATGAAGAATAGCGAGCGAGGATGCAGGGTATTATCCGTCTTGTCCGGCTTGGTGATGGCGGCGGTTCTGGCGGCTGTCGTCATGGCTGTGGCAGCGGTATCCCATACTGCAGTTTCTGCCGACGAATCCGGGCCGTGCACGCTTTGTATCCAGTATATGGATGAAAGCGCCCCGATCGCGGGGGCGGAGTTCTACGCTTATCGTGTCGCGGATCTTCTGGAGCATGGGGAGTATGCCCTGCTGCCGCCGTTTGAAGACAGCGGCGTGGCGCTGCAAAGCCAGATGACCCACAGCGAGTGGGAGGAGGCGGCCGCGGTGCTTGCCGGCTGTGTGAAGGCGCACTCGGTGACTCCGGGCGCGAGCGGGCAGACAGGCAGCGATGGTTCTCTCACGTTCCGCGGGCTTGCGGAGGGACTTTATCTTGTGGAGGGAAGCACGCTGAAGACCCGGGAGCGCAGCTTCCAGGCGCAGGAATTCTGCGTGGTGCTCCCCGGCCGCGGCCTGGACGGGGCTTTGGAGTACGAGGTGGTAGCCACGCCGAAGTATGAGGCAAATCGGGTGCCGGAGGAGACCGAGACCGAAACGGAGACAGAGAGCGAAACGGAAACCGAAACAGAGACAGAGAGCGAGACCGAGACAGAAACGGAGAGCGAGACAGAGACCGAGACGGAAACGGAAACCGAGACGGAGAGCGAAACAGAGACGGAAACAGAGACCGAGACCGAAACCGAGAAGCTGACGGAAAAGGAGACGGAGAAGCCGATAAAGCCGGAGCTCACCATCGAGAAGGAGCAGGCTTTGAACGAGGGCAGCCGCACGAAGAACCGTCTGACGGCCAGGGCGTTTGACGTGATCACCTATTACCTGACTGTGAGGAACGTCAGCGCGGCGGACGCCACGGAGGTGACCGTGGCCGACGCGATCCCGCAGGGGCTTACGCTGAAGCAGGACAGTGACGCGATCTCGGATGGGGGCGTGGCCACAGACCAGGTGATCACCTGGAAGCTTGGCCGCCTGCCGGCGCGCGCGATCCGGACGGTGTCGTTCCAGGTGGTCACGCCGCGCGTGGACAGCTATACGCTCTGGAAAAACCAGGCGTCTGTGAATTACCGGGAGAATGACGGGCCGCCGGAGGACTCCAACGAGGTGGAAGCGGAGGAGGAGCCGGTCAGCGAATCGAAGACGGGCGACATCACCGTGACAAAGACGCTGATGTACCAGGACTATCCGCTGGCTGCGGAAAACGCGGTTTTCTACGTGGCGCTGTACGCGGACGAGAAATGCACGGTGAGGGTGACGGAGCTGGCGGAGCTGAAGTTTGTCGGTTCGTTCAGCGAGTCGGCGACGTTCAAGGGTCTTGAGCCAGGCAGAACCTACTATGTAGGGGAATCGGACGCGCAGGGCAACGTGTTCGGCAGCGGCATGGTCTCGGACGGAACGGTGTTTACGGTGACGTTCAGCCAGGGCTCCGCCGTGAGGCTGGAGCAGGCGAACGAGACGGGGCACATAGCGTTTGAAAATGTGTTCCTGGACGTCCCGCAGGGCTATATGCGCGAGGGTCTGCTGAAGGTGACGAAGCGGGTGGTTGACGCGGACGGGCAGCCGGAGGCGAGCGACAAGACCTTCTATGTGGGAATCTTTGAGGATGAGGCGCACACGCGGCTTTCTGAAACGGTATCAGAAAATATTGTGGCGCTGCCGATGAACGGGGGCTCGGAGGTGAGCATCTCTGTCAACGCTTCCTGTATGCAGGACGGGCTGCTGAAGCTGTATGTGGCGGAGGTGACGGAGGACGGCGAGCCGGTCGACAGCGATTTCGGATACGCGGTGACCGTGAAGGACGGCGAGCCGGAATTTGGTGCGGAGCATATGGAGAGCGACGTGACGATCACGAACCGGGTCAAGGAAGGGGCCGACACGACAGAGCCGGAGAGCAGTCCGGGCGGATCTGGCGGCTCCGGCGGGTCGGGCGGACAGCCGGAAGGGGTTCCCTCTGACGCGAGATCGGTGAGAACCGGGGACGACACTCCGATCGTGCCGTATGTGCTTCTGCTGGCGGCGTCGGCGTGCGCGGCAGCGGCGGCAGCGATCCGCAGAAAGCGGGCAGGAAAGGCCGGCCGCCAGAGCGCCGGAAAGCGCAGGTAGCTTTGAGGCGAAGGAGCAGGCTGGGAAAGGCCGGCCGCCAGGGTGCCGGAAACTGCAGGCAGCTTTGAGGCGAAGGAGCAGGCCGGGAAAGGCCGGCCGCCAGGGTGCCGGGAAGCGCAGGCAGCTTTGAGGCGAAGGAGCAAGCCGGAAAGAGGCCGTCCGGTAAATGCCGGCGGACAAGAGCATACATAAGAGCATATATAAAAGCTTACGCAGATGCGTACAGATGGAAGAGGGCGTTCCGACAGCCGCAGGGCTGGCGGAGCGTCCTTTTTAAGAAGCGCTTGTTCTTTTTGGTTTGCTGTGTTAGAATGATCTAATTAAGGAGTTACGAACAGAACAAGAAAGGAAAGAACAACTATGAAGACGTATAGCATTACAGACATTGGCAGAAGACGGGCGTCGAACCAGGATTTCGTCTACGCCTCGGATCAGCCTGTCGGGGGCCTGGCGAACCTTCTTATCGTGGCGGACGGCATGGGCGGACACAATGCGGGGGATTTCGCCTCACGCTATACGGTTGAGACGATGGTTGACCACATAGAGAAGGCGGAGGAGAACCGGCCGATCCCGCTGCTGAGCGCGGCGATTCACCATGCGAACGATTTTGTGATCGAGAAGGCGCGCTCGGATAAGTCGATGGAAGGCATGGGGACGACGGTGGTGGCCGCCACCTTAAAGGACGGCTATCTGTACGTGGCGAATGTCGGGGACAGCAGGCTCTACCTGATCGACCAGGACATCGAGCAGATCACCACGGACCACTCGCTCGTGGAGGAGATGATCCGGGCCGGGGAGCTGCAGCGGAAGGACGCGAGGACCCATCCGGACCGCAACATCATCACGAGGGCGGTCGGCATCCACGCGCCGGTCAAGATTGATTTTTTCGACGTCAAGCTGGAGAAGGGGGACAGGATCCTGCTCTGCTCGGACGGCCTCACCAACATGGTGGAGGACGAGGACATTCTTCGGATTGTGAAGAAGTGCGATTCCCTGGCGGAGGCCGGGCAGCGCCTGGTGAACGAGGCGAACAAAAATGGGGGAAAAGACAACATTTCAGTGGTTCTCGCTGAATTTTAGCAGATGACAGGGGAAAAGATATGCTGAAAGTCGGAATGTTTATACAAAACAGATATGAGATAATATCCAAGATTGGCTCCGGCGGAATGGCTGATGTATATAAGGCGAAGGATCACAAGCTGAATCGTTTCGTCGCTGTCAAGGTGCTCAAGCAGGAGTTCCGGGAGGACAAGGTCTTCATTTCGAAGTTCCGGGTGGAAGCGCAGTCCGCGGCCGGGCTCGCGCACGCGAATATCGTGAACGTGTACGACGTCGGCGAGGAGGCCGGGATCCACTACATCGTGATGGAGCTTGTGGAGGGCATCACGCTCAAGGAATACATCAAGAACAAGGGGCGGCTCTCCGTGCGCGAGGCGACCAGCATTGCACTCCAGATCTCCGCGGGGCTCGAGGCCGCGCACAACAACGGGATCATCCACCGCGATGTGAAGCCGCAGAATATCATTATCTCGACGGACGGAAAGGTCAAGGTGGCGGATTTCGGGATTGCGCGCGCGTCGTCGGCCAACACGGTGAATTCCAGCGTGATGGGCTCGGTGCATTACAGCTCCCCGGAGCAGTCGCGCGGCGGCTACAGCGATGAGAAGAGCGATATCTATTCTCTGGGCATCACGATCTATGAGATGCTCACCGGCAGCGTGCCTTTCGACGGGGACACGGCGGTGGCCGTGGCGCTCCGCCATCTGCAGGAGGAGGTGCCGGGTCCGAAGGAGCTGGTGCCGGAGATCCCATACAGCACGAATCAGATCGTGCTCAAGTGTACGCAGAAGAGCCCGGACAGGCGCTACTCGAATATGTCCGAGCTGATCCGGGATCTGCGGGAGTCCCTGGTGAACCCGGAGGGGGATTTCGTGACCAGGCCGATGGTGGACACGCTGGCGAAGACGCGCGTCATGTCCCGGGATGAGCTCGGGCAGATCAATACGGATCAGAAGACGATGCCCTCGTACGACGAGTCTATGGACGTGGGGGCCGCCGCGGGGCTGCATCTGCAGGAGACCGGTCCCTCGCAGAACCGCG
>CANQWV010000034.1 GCA_947627645.1 uncultured Lachnospiraceae bacterium
CATGATGTTACGCAGCGCCTGCGGCAGGATGACATAGAGCATCGTCTGCACGTGCGTCATGCCGATCGCCTTCGCGCCCTCGGTCTGTCCCGGATCGATGGAAAGAATGCCGCCGCGGACCGTTTCGGCCATGTACGCGCCGGTATTGATCGACACGATGAAGAAGGCCGCGAACCACATCGACATATTGATGTTGAACAGCACCGACGAGCCGAAATAGATGAACATGGCCTGCGCCATCATCGGCGTGCCGCGGAACACCTCGACATAGATGTTCAGCACCAGCCGGACAATCCAGAGCAGTCCGCGCTTGACGATATTGTCATTCTTGCTGACCGGGATTGTCTGCACGATACCGACCGCGAAGCCGATGATGCAGCCGATCAGGGTGCTGACCAGCGCGATGATCATCGTGTTCTTGGCGCCATCCAGGTAAGACATTCCGCGCGTCTGCAGGATATAGACGATTCTGCCGAAAAAATCTTGTGGCATGTTTCCTTTCCTCTTTCTTTATATATGAGAACATCCCAGAAGCAGCCAGCCTGTTCTATCATACCTTCTGCTCCTGAGATACTCCCTGAACTATGCTTCTTCTTTGTACAATACTACGGCATCTTAAAAGAACGTGACTTACTCCTCCGCATCCGCCAGCGGCTGTACGGAGATCGCTTCGTTCATCATTTCCTCATAATCCTCGACGGTCATATCCGCAAGCACGCCGTTGATCGCGTCAAGCAGCTCTGTGTTGCCCTTCTGCAGGGAGATACCGATATTAATCTCCTCCTCGGACACCTCGAAATCATCGTCCGAGCCCGTGAAGTCGAGCAGCTTGAAATCCGGGTACGCCACGCATGCAGCCATGCCGGTCGGCATATCGGTCACAACGATGTCGCACTTGTCGGCCTCGAGCGCCACCAGCATCGCCGGCGCGGACTCCTGCGCCGGAAGAATATTCGCATCCGGAATCTGCGGCAGGCAGACATCATACCACACTGTGTTCAGCTGAGAGGTAGCTGTCGCGCCGGAAAGACCCTCGACGCCCTCTGCGTCCGCATAATCGCTGTCCGCCTTCGTCAGCGTGATGATGGATGCATAGTAATACGGCTCCGTGAAATCGACCATCTCAAGACGCTCGGACGTGATCGACTGGCCCGCGATGACGCAGTCCACCGTGCCGGACTGCACCGCCGGTACGAGGGAATCCCAGTCAAGCTTCACGATCTCCAGATCCCAGCCAAGCTCCTCGCAGATATGCTTCGCCATCATAACGTCGTAACCGTACGCATACTCGGTGCTGTCCGCGATCGGCACCGCGCCGTTGGAATCGTCCGCCTGCGTCCAGTTGTACGGAGCGTAGCCGCACTCCATCGCAACGCGGAGCGTCTTCGTCTCCTCGTCCGCAAAGGCCGTCATACCCATCAGAACTGTCGCCGCTGCCGCACACAGCAGGCCCACCGCCATCTTACTGTTTCTCTTCATAATCTTCTCCTCCATTTTCTTGAATAAAAGGGACAAACCACCCCTTCGGATCGGGGCTTCTTTGTCCCTTGCGTTCCAAATATAACATAGAATCGCGGAGAATACAATTCTTTTTTTACATCATGCGGTCAAGCCTTCGCAGGAAATGAGGTCAGGCCGTGAACTCGATCTGGATCCTGCCGTTGTGTGTCTTCGCCAGGAGCGTCTTTGGCCGTCCCGGCTCGTTCACATTCTCCAGGTTGTTCATGCCGTTCCGCGTCGTGCTGTTGATGTTGTAGTCACGCGGATTGCCGATGATCGTGCCGGAGACGACGCCGTTGAACGTCTGCATGGAGATGTGGTCGCTGATCAGGTTGCGCCCCGATACCGCGCCGTTCTGCGTCTGCAGCGACAGCTTCTCCGGGAAGCTGCACTCCTTCACCGATACCAGGCCGTTCCCTGCCGACGCCTCCAGTTCCTCGCCGCGCACATTGGAGAGCTCAATCCGCGCGTTGTTGGATGTGACACGCAGCCGCCCGGCCTGGCAGTTCTCCACGCGGATCGTCCCGTTGTTGCTTCTGATCTCTCCCACTCCGAGGCTCATGAGCCCCACAGCCTTGATCGAACCATTCGTCGTCCGCAGGCAGAGCGTCCCCGCGTAATTCATCGGAAGCTCCAGCACGAGGATATTGTCATCCCAGAAGAAATTAAACCAGTTCAGGTGAATGGAGCCCTTCATCTCATGGTGGAATAAAAATACCCCATCCTTCTCCTCAAAGGTGATGATATCTCTTCCCTCTTTCGGCTTGAAATAGACGCGCACAGAACCCTCCTCCACCGTGCGGACACGGATGCGCAGATTCTCTGTCTCCACCTTCACCGTATGGATCAGCGAGGACGACTCATACTCCCGCGCATTTTCTTTGCTTGCGGCCTTCGCAGTGTAGACCATCAGCCCGCCATACTCCGCGCGGATTTTCTTCGCGACCTCCTCCGGAGACTCAAACTGCTCAAGAATCTCCTCCTCCGTGTAGCCCTGCTCCATCCCGTCGTAGATCAGTTCCTCATAAAAATCCTCAATCTGCGCCAGATCCTCAGCCGGCAGATCGATCAGCTCATATTTCAGTTTTTTCAAATATTCTTCTTTTTTCATGGCCTATCCCTCCTCGCCTGTTTCCCTGTCTTCGCCCGCGGACGTCTCGTCTGCCTCTGCCATCCGCATATTCTGCTCCGCGACAAATTCGTACATCGTGCGCAGCTCATCCCACTCATCCAGAAATGCGTCGATTTTGCGCTGACCGCCCTGCGTCAGCCGATAATATTTCCGCATCCGCCCATTGTACTCCAGGCGATACGTCTCCAGGCTTCCGCTCTGCTCCAGGCGCTTCAGGATCGGATATAGCGTCGATTCCGAAATATCTACGCAGCGCTCCAGCTCCCGAATGATCAGGTAACCGTAGGACGGCCCCTTTTTCAACACCGCAAGGACGCAAACCTCAAGGATACCTTTTTTCCTCTGAACATCCATGCAAAACCCTCCTGTCTTGTAATAATTGTGCCATTTTACACTGAACTAAAGCTATGTTCCTATTCGCAAAGCTATCCATAAGCTTTCACTCCAGTATGCCTGATAACACTACAGAGCAAAACGGCACTCCTTTCATCAGTTTATATACTATGCATTGTATATTATGCTTAATATACTATTTATTGTATAGTATGTCAAGAGAAAATATGCGAAATGAGAATACTTTTCTTTTTTATTGTGTTCCTGATCCCTGTTCAATGTATTCAGAATGGTCATTCAGAACGGTCATACGACTATAAATTATCCCAATAAAATCAGGAGCCATCCTCGTAAAAAGACGGCTCCTTTACAGATTTGATGCCGTAGGCGGAGGATTTAGATCCGTCCTCCGGTACGGCATCAAAGCTCTAAGATATCTCTATCCGATTGTCACCGATCCGAATCCGCCGCACTGATAAAATGCAAATGCTCCGACTCGCTCGATGCTCTTCGCAAGCTCAACAGATCCGACCGTCTGTGCTCCGCTAAACGCGTGCTCTCCCACCGTAGTCACGCCCTCCGCGATCACAATTCCTTTCAGCTCCGCCAACTGGGAATACCAGGGGGTCTGCTCCACGCTCTCCCAGTCAGCCATCGGGCCATTCCCCGTGATGGTCAGCACACCGGCCTCGTCCAGGCTCCAGTATACCGTTCCAGGCTGCACGCCACATTCGCCGGATGTCTCACTGTCTACCGCTCCGTCTTCGGCTTCGGACTGCTCCTTGTCGGTCAATCCGTTTTCAACTGCCCCAGTCTCAGACAGGTCTTCCCCGGCATAGGCCTCGCTGTCGTCCACCTGAATCGACTCTACAAACAGCTCCGGAGCCGCACCGACAGCGGAGCTTTCCGCGTCGTCGGGAAGGATCTCTGCGTCCGCCTCAGCAGGCGCTTCCTCCTCCGCAAAAATCACCCTGCCATCCAAATCCTCCGAAGCCGATGCTGCGGCTCCAGCTTCATCGATGTCCTGTGCAACAGTATTCTCACTGACCTCCGAAGCTGCTGCCTCCGTACCTGGCTGTACAGCTCCAGCGTCCGCCTGCACAGCCCCGGTCGCTTCTGCAGTTCCGGCGTTCGCCTGCACAGTCTCGGTCGCTCCTGCAGCTCCGGCGTCCGCCTGCACAGTCTCGGTCGCTCCTGCAGCTTCGGCGTCCGCCCGCACAACCTCAGACATCTGCACAGCCTGCGGCTCCTGACCAGCAGGATTCTCCGCAGCGGCGCACACGCTGCCGATGCCCAGCATAAGGGCAAGCAGCACAGCCGCCCTGCGGGCGCCAATCCCATATATTCTACCGCAGGCTTTCCCGTACTTGCCGCAGGCATCTCCTCCATGTGTGCCGTGCGCGTTCACTCTGATATCACATTCACTGGCATTCCTTCTATAATTCATCATCATCCTAACCTCCTGTCATATGCTGATTTTTTCTGTTTACGCGCTTTGCCCTGCGTCACCTTTGGATCATCACGTTCTTTGCCTTACTCCACGCCGAGTAATACTTCCTGCTTCCTACTTTCATATAGGTTCGGATGCGCACATAGTACCTCTTGCCTTTCTTCAGCTTCTTGAGCGTAAGCTTCACGGTCTTCTTTTTGGAGACTGACTTCTTCTTTACCCCGGAGTGAAACGTTTTATCCGTGGAATACTGCAGCTCATAACCTGTAATGTCCGCATTCTTCTTCCACGTAACGGTCATTCTCCTGGAACCACTATTCTTCACCTTTCTAAGCGATGTTCCTTTCGGGTTCACGGTGACTGTGATTACCTTTGTCGCGGCATTATAGTTTGCTGTCGCCGCCGAGCTGATTGTCACTGATGCCGCTCCTACAAACTTCTTCGGCAGCGTCACTCTTCCCGACGCATCTACCGCAACAGAACTGTTACTCGAAGTATAGCTCAGCGCCGCGCCGCCATCAGCCGACGCACCGATGGAAAAGCTCTGCTGCTTCTTTGACCAGGTTTTCGTAAGGTCATCTGCTGTTATGGCATTCGCTGCCTTAGCCACAGTAAGTGTGTAGGAGGCGCTTCCTGCCTCATAGTTTGTGCCGGCTGCTGCCTGCGCCGTAATCACCGCTGTGCCGGCTCCACAGATTGTCACGTTTCCGCCTCCATCCACAACCGCCACACTCACGTTGTCAGACGAGTAGGTGACTATCCCATCTGTCGTCGCCGCAGTGAACGGATTTGCAAACGCCGCGTCGCCATAGGTCCGGCTGACACTGGCCGACGAGAACTGCAGGGCCGCAGCTTTCTTATTGATCGTAAAATTCCTGCTGACCGTCCCGGCATATTCTCCGATTCCCTGCAGGGTAATAATCGCAGCGCCCGCATTTACGTTATTGGAATAGCTCACCGTATAGTCGACATTCTGCGCCAGCGCAACGCTCCCGTCTGTCACCACCACGGCTGGCGTCTTCGGTGTGCCGTCGTATACATAACTTCCGTCTTCTACAGTCACCGTGCAAATCGACAGGCTCCGCTTCGCCTCTTCTCCTGTAGAAGGATTCCATGGCTTCCAGGTGATATTGCCGCCGTAATTGTCCAGCTTATCACGGGTCCATGTACTGTCGTCTGCCGGATACCACGCCGTCAATGTATTGCCTGCGAACACGCCCTCGCCCATCTCCGGCGCATTTCCACTGAAGTAAACATTGTCCAGATTCTCGCAATCCGCAAACGCATAATCACCAATCTCCGTAACGCTCTCCCCGATATTTGCCTCGTAGAGGTCATCGCAGCCACGGAACGCCTCCGGCTCCACGGTCGTCGCGTCCTCTGGCACCTCCAGCCTAATCGTAAATTCCTTCTCAACAACTCCGAAATAGCCTTTTCCAATAACCGCCTTCACGATTGCGCGCGCCGTGCCAGGCTGCACGTTATCCTGGTATTCCACGGTATATTCCTTTTCCTCCGTAAGCAGCGCTCCCTTATAAGAAACAATCACACCCGGCCGCTTTTCCGAACCATCGTATAAGAAGGTCTCAGACTCAAGTGTAATATCGCAGTCTTCCAGGCTGACGCTCCACACCGGAATGTCCTGAACCGTGAGCGAAATGTCTTTCTGCGCATCCTTATAATTCTCATCGCCGGCCGAAGCCACCGTGATGTTCACCTCGCCAGCGGAAATACCTGTCACTACGCCGTCCTGGTCTACCATCGCGACCGTCTCCGGCTCTGCGGCAAACGTGATCTTTCCGGTCTCAGAGCTCGCGCTTATCTTAATCGTCTCACCTACATAGAGTGTATCTGCATCGTAGGTAAGCTCCAGATTCTGCTCTGCCTTGGCGACAGTCAGCGTCACCACCAGCTTCGTCTCCTCGTAATCCTCCGTGCCGGAAGCTGTCACCGTGAGCTGTGCGGTTCCTGCACCGTTGACCGTTACGTTGCCTTCTGCGTCGACAGAAGCAACCTTCTCATTGTCCGATGCATAGGAGAGCTCCCCATCTCCGGACGCCAGCGTGCAGTCCAGGGCAAACTCCGGATCGCCGTAGACCTTACTGTACTCAGTCGTACCTGTAAGTTCCTGCGGAAGCTTTCCGAATCCCGGCTCGATGCCGATTACTTTGAAGCCCCACTTGGCGCCGGCTTTATCGGATACCAGTTGAATCTTCACTGTGTCACCAGGAACCGTGACTGTCTGCCCTGCAAGCTCTGTGCCGGTATATTTGCCGACCTCGTTTCCTGTCCCATCATAAATGCAGAGAGAGTCATAAGGGTTCTCAATCTCTGTCTGCTCATCAAAGGTCACCGACAGTCTGTCCGGCAGTTCTTCATCTGTATAAATCCAGTAGTCCGCAAAATTATTTTCATAAGGATGCGAGCTCTCAAGCTCCTCGACAGACTTTGCAACGTGCGCCGTGTTCGTCACCGTCACCTCACAGGACGCGCTCTTCTCGCTTCCGTCAAGTGCCTTCACCGTGATCGTAGCCGTGCCCTTCTTGAGCGCCGTCACGAGCCCCGCCTCATCCACAGAAGCAATCTCCTCGTCGGATGAGCTCCATTCAATCTCTTTGTTGCTCGCATTGTCCGGATAAACCGTCGCGGTCAGCTGGAACTCCTCCAAAGCCTCCATGGATTTGGATCCGGCATTTAAGCCAATGCCGGTCACCGGCTGTACCACCGTAACAACGCAGGACGCGCTCGCATTGCCTGCCGCCACATCAATTGTCGCCGTACCTGCAGCCTTCGCCGTGATCTTCCCGCTCCCGCTCTCATCCACAGCCACAATGTCAGAATCCGTCGTCCTCCAGATCACTTCATCCGTGAAGTCCTCCGGCTCCACGCTCAAAACCAGCCTCTGTTCCGTGTCATTGTCCATGGTCAGCTCCTCGTAGTCCAGAGAAAGCTTCGTCACCGGATGATCGATCGCCTCGAATTTGATTCCTTTCGCCTCGGCATATTCCTGCGCGTAGGTATCCGCCACGCCGTAGATCGTCATTTTCTTCGGATAACTGAATACATTATCTGCAATCTCAGCAGTCGCCCGAGGAATCGTAATCTCTGCAAGCTGCGTACAATTTGTAAAAGCGTTTGCATTGATCTTTGCCACGCGGTACGGAAGCACAATTGACTTCAGAGCCGGGCAAAGATTGAACGCATACGAGGGAATTGCAGTAATTCCCGTGCCAAGCTTCACCTCTGATAATTTGTCAGACTCTGCAAAGCAGTAATCCCCAATGCTCGTAGCAGAATCAGGCACCTCCACAGAAGTAAGCGCGTCGCAGCCATAGAATGCATAGCTCCCAAGAGACTTCAGCCGTTTGCCAAGGGATACGTCATTCAACAGCACACATCCTCGAAATACTTCATTTCCAAATTCAGCCGGGCTGTCCAGAACAACTACCTTCTCAAGCAATTCATTGCCTTTAAAAGCATATGCGCCAACATAGGTCACAGCCGTCGGAATTTCCAATGTCGTCAAACCAGCATTTTCAAATGCGTTTATTTCAATCCGTTCGATCGTCTCAGGAAGATCAATTGTCGAAAGGCCTGCACACCCGAAAAACATATTGCTGGTAATCGTTCTCTGTGTTTTCGGCAGCTTCACAGTTGCAAGGCTGCTGCATCCATAAAATAAATACTCACCAAGGTTCTCAGCTGCGTTGTCTGTTATCTCAGCGCTAAGCATACTGCTGCATCCTGCAAATGCATATCCTTCTATCTCCGTAACACTGTCCGGAACTACAATCCCTTTCAGGTTCACACAATCTGTAAACGCATATCCTTCTATCCTTGTCACCGTTTCCGGTATCGTGATCTCCTTGAGGCCATCACACCCGCAAAAAAGATTCATCGTTACCTCCGTCGTGCCCTCCTCGAACGTCACGTTTTCCAGAGAACTACATTCATAAAACGGACCCTCACCAGACCAATTCCCAGCTTCGTCCAGGCTCTTCGGGATCTCTATGCTGGCCAGATTCCTGCACTTTCCAAACGCGTCCCAGCCCAGACTGGTCAAGTTCTTTGAAAGTTTCACGTCGGTCAGCTTGATGTCATTTTCAAATACGCATTCTCCTATGTCCACTACTCCGTCGCCGATCTCCGCGATGGCTAAATTGCTGCATCCTGCAAATGCGTATCCTCCTATCTCCGTAACATTGTCCGGAATTACAATCCCTTTCAGACTCACACAACCTGCAAATGCAGACCCTTCTATCCTTGTTACCGTTTCCGGTATCGTGATCTCCCTGATGCCGTCACATCCGCTAAAAAGGTTCGTCGTTATCTCCGTCGTGCCCTCCTCGAACGTCACGTTTTCCAGAGAACTACATTCATAAAACGGACCCTCACCAGACCAATTCCCAGCTTCGTCCAGGCTCTTCGGGATCTCTATGCTGGCCAGATTCCTGCACTTTCCAAACGCGTCCCAGCCCAGACTGGTCAAGTTCTTTGAAAGTTTCACGTCGGTCAGCTTGATGTCATTTTCAAATACGCATTCTCCTATGTCCACTACTCCGTCGCCGATCTCCGCGATGGCTAAATTGCTGCATCCTGCAAATGCGTATCCTCCTATCTCCGTAACATTGTCCGGAATTACAATCCCTTTCAGACTCACACAACCTGCAAATGCAGACCCTTCTATCCTTGTTACCGTTTCCGGTATCGTGATCTCCCTGATGCCGTCACATCCGCTAAAAAGGTTCGTCGTTATCTCCGTCGTGCCCTCCTCGAACGTCACGTTTTCCAGAGAACTACATTCATAAAACGGACCCTCACCAGACCAATTCCCAGCTTCGTCCAGGCTCTTCGGGATCTCTATGCTGACCAGATTCTTGCACTTTCCAAACGCGCCCCAGCCCAGATAGGTCAGGTTCTTCGACAATTGTACCTGTGCTAAATTTGTATTATTTTCAAACGCACTTTCTCCGATCCTGGTCACCGTATCCGGAATATTGACAACACGCAAATCACTTCTGTCGTTGAATGCTCGATCCGCGATTCCCACAACCTTATGTCCATCAATTTCCGATGGGATCGCCAGTGCGTATGTACTCCCCGTATACCCTGTAATGGTCGCTTCTTCAACACCAAATTCATTTTCTTCCAGTGTGTAGGTGAATATCGGAACATAATTCCCCTCTTCGTCAAATCCATATCCATTTCCAAGGCCTCCATACCGGAAATTAGGACTATACCAACCAAAGCCTCCCCAGTCTGTGCCTCTGGTACAGCCATTCCTTTTATACTCCCCATCCTCCCAATGATCACTCTTTCTGACCGGACTGTTGCTATAATCCCATATTGTTTTATATATAGGCGGGACAACGTCCTGCCCTAAAATTTTTAACGAAGCCCCTGCTGCGCCATACATCCACATTCGCAAATTTGTGCAGACCTTCGGTAACTTTTCATCATTGTATGTTTTAACAGAGAGATTTTCTGTCACACCCATTTCCACATAAACATATCCGTTGGCCAAGGCCCACGCATTAAACCTGGCGCTCGCCCGAATGCCCAAATCCAGGTTTACCTGAGCATCAAAGGCAGGCGTCTCTTTCGTGAAACTCCTGATCAGACGATACTGCCCCTGCTCTTTTTCCACACCAACGCGAAAATCGGCTCCAAAATTGGTTGTTATACTTCCATCTAAATTAGCCACGGCATATACTCCAACAGAGCCTATCCCTGCGACAGATATTTCTGCTATCGGCACCTCTTTAGGAGCATCTAAAAGCTTCAGCGCGTCTGCGTTTGCCGTCACACCGACAGCCGCGTGCCCCGAATATACAATATATCTTTGCTGTGAGTCAGAATCCAGCTTATATTCCAGCTTCTGGTCTGAAATCGTCACCGTGAATTTTACTTCAACATCACCAATATTTATCACTTTGGGAAAATTAATAGCTTTTATTTCCTTTGTTTGCGCCTTGATCAGGCTATAATACTTAGTCCCGTCTTGATAGTTTGCAGCCGCCGTCCCGCCTTCAATATAAACAATCGAGCCGCCATCTGCCGCCTTGGCTTCTTTCAAGTCAATATCTATGACTCCCTGTGCGTCAACGCTTTCCACTGCATCCGTTGTATCCGCAGAAGTTGTCTGTACGACCACTTCTGTCTCCCCAACCGTTACATTCTGTGCCGTAAAAATCAGTGGAAGGTCATGATCAAAGACTGCAAACCTGCTGCCCTTCGGGATTTGCACAGATGTGTCAAAAATCGTCACAGTTTTATTTTCATCAATAGAAACGCTTGTCTCCTCGGGGACAACAACTATATCTTCAGCAAATTCATATTTATTATCATAATTTTCGTCAATCACAGTTCTTGCCTGAATTTGCTGTGTTTCTTCCACCATTCTTTTTACTTCGTCTGTCGTTACGACCTTTTCCGGAACAAATTCCCCCGATACCAGTGAAAACCATCCATGATCAACACTTACCTGTGCATCATCCGGACACTCCACGATATCCGCATCACTAAAAGTATATTCCGCATCCTCATCAAGCTGAAAACCCAAGCAAAAATTCAATGTATGAGACGCAAAATCTCTCGTCAATACTTCGTCAGGGCCGACCTCTTTTCCTGCCGGAACATCAACTACGCCAAATTCTGCCGCTGTCATAATATCAGTATAGTATTCATGATCTATTGAAAGATCCGCATAGTAATCTTCCGGATGGCCATCTTCCATCACGGTCATATCAAACAGTATAACAAGATCATGCAACCATTCGGCTCGCGTAATTGTACCGTTTTCTCCATAGATCAAATCTGTGTCGGAAGCTGCTGTCGCACTTCCTGTCGTTTGCATAAACATAAAGCACACAGCCAAAAATACCAACAGGTTTCTCCATCCCTTTTTCATTTCACACCCTCGCTTTCCGAAAGAATATATTTAGAGATATTATACAACTCATAGTTGTCATATTCAACAATTTTTTAGTTTTATTTGCTTATTGAAATCTTGTTAGAATGTGTGAAAGGAGTGCGAAATGGACAATCTAAGACTTTTGCGCAATCAAAGAGGTATGAGTCAACAGAAGCTGGCTGAATTGCTCAATTTAAGCCAGCAGTCGATTTATAAATATGAAAATAATCTGGCGGAACCGGATATTCAAACACTCACTGAATTGTCCGAATTGTTTGATGTCTCTATTGATTACATTGTAGGGAATACCGACGACCCGCGCAGGATGAACGTCTATGTCGAAACAGAGCTTTCGCCGCGCGAGCTGAACTGCCTGCGTATGTACCGGAGACTCACTGCCGGTCGCAAGAAGATTATTGAAATGATTCTGGAAGATTATGACCAAGATCGTTCCGGCAGTACAGATACTGGCACAGACAATGCCAATATGAACAATACTGCTGAAAGTTAAGAGCCGCCCTTGTAAGGAAGCGGCTCTTTTGCAGGAAAATCGTCTTGAGAAGTGTAAAAAGAGTGCCATGACACTATAGGTGTCATTCGGCAAACGGCTGGTTATTTAGAGCCCCCAGTTCTGCAATACGTTCTTTTAGACGTTCTACTTCATTAAGCAGTGAAATTTTTTCGTCTGTCCACGCATTTTTCTCATCTGTCAACACCCTATTCTCATCTGTCAGCACTCTATTCTCATCCGTCAACACCTTATTCTCATCCGTCAGCACCTTATTCTCATCCTCCAGCTTTTCAATCTGGAAAATGATCTTGTCATGTGGAAGCTCGACGGCTCCCGGCAGCATGACTCCCATGGGCTTTTTGCCTCCTTTCTTCTGATAATGCAGCAGTATCTGCTCATACAGATAGTTTGCAAGATCCGTCAGCTTGTTTGCATCAGCAAATGTAATATTGCCGGCGATGAAGTTGGTTCTTATGCTGTCCATTATATCAGAACTGATGATTTCTTTCAACTGCTGAAATTCGGCTGGTGTGGGAAATCTTACCTTCCCGTTGTAGTCATAGAGAATCGCGCGAAGGCGCAGCATCTGAAAAGGGATCAGGACAATCAGCTTTTTCTGTTCCAGCTCTGCGAGGCTGTGCCTGGGATAGATGAAATTGCGCACGCGATAATCGAAAGTCCCCTGTCCGGAAAAATTGATATGTAGAATGCTTTCCGCCGGAATATCGGGATAATCCACGAGGTAGATAACAATAGGTTCGGGAAAATCCAGCCGAAAGATGTTGTCCCGCCGCGCTTCCATAGCCTGGTAGAAGCCATATTCAAAAACGCGCAGGACAATGGTATTGTCAAAATAGGCCTGCGCCTCAAGATGATACGTATACTTCCCATTAACTACGAGAAAGACATCGGCGAAATGATGCCTCAGTGCCTCATTGGTGGATTCCCGGTTCGTATAGACAATGCTACTGTCCGGCGGGAAATCGGTGCCGAACAACCCATTGATCAGGCTGAGTATGGCTGAATTTGACAATGAGAAAATGCGCTTAAAGGTACGGTCAAAAATATCTTTGATTTCTTCCAATATAAAATCACTCCTTACAATGCTTTTGCCCGGTAAACTGTTGCCTTCGATCGTTTATCATTTGTAAGGGTGAAATGGCAGACGCGCCTGCAACTTCCATTTATAAAAATAGCACATCTCGAAAGGAATGTCAATATCAAAAAGCAACTATGCAAACATTTTATGAAGCTCATGGTGGCCATGCACTGCTACAGGCAGATTGTCATATAAGGAGCATTCCTGTTTCCACTGTAAAAGTTTCTGATAGATTTTTCTTTTTAACACCATGGCATCTCCTCCAGAAAGATAGTATGCGCAGCTTCATGTCGGCTCATTTTTTGATTATGCGCGAGTTTTATTACATTCTTGATAGCCTTCAGATTAAATTTCCGGGAAATTTTCAATTTTCATGGATTCTCTGTCTTCTTAACAGAAAACCCCGGCTCAGCCTGTCAACTTTCGTTTTCGGAGACTTGGCTGTTCCGGGGTTTTATGTACCATGACACTATATGGTGCTATTCGGCAAACGGCTGGCTATTTAGATGCTTCCAGCTCTGCAATACGTTCTTTTAGACGTTCTACTTCATTAAGCAGTGAAATTTTTTCGTCTGTCCAAGCATTTTTCTCATCTGTCAACACCCTATTCTCATCTGTCAGAACTTTTTTCTCTTTCCTAAGGGCAGCATTCTCATCCTCCAGCTTTTCGATATAGAAAATGATCTCGTCATGTGGAAGCTCGACGGCTCCCGGCAGCATAACTCCCATAGACTGTTTGCCTCCTTTCTTCTGATAGTGCAGCAGTATCGTTATATAAGCAATCAATTACATCCGCTCCGGCGCCTCGAAGCCCAGCAGGCCGATGCTTGTCTCGAGCACCTCGCGCGTCAGGTCGAGCAGCTCAATCCAGCTCGTCTGCTGTGCGGCGTTCTCCTCGCCGAGGATACGCGTCCCGTGATAGAAACGGTTAAACGCGTTCGCGAGATCATAGATGAAGGCGCAGATCTTGTGGGGCGCGGTCTCCTCATACGCCTGCTCGATCGTGCTGTTGAATTTCACGAGCTCCATCATCAGGCTCTTCTCGCTCGCATTCGCGGGCGCGAGGATGTGCCCCTTCTGCACGCTTCCGCCGTTCTCGCGGTATTTGTTCAGGATCGACTTGATCCGGACGATCGTGTAGAGAATGTACGGACCTGTGTTCCCCTCAAAGGACGTGAACTTGTCCATATCGAACACATAATCCTTGGACGCCTGGTTCGAGAGGTCGCCGTACTTGATCGCAGAGAGCCCGACGATCTCCGCCGTCTCCCTGGCTTCCTGCGGATCTACCTCATGGTTCTCCGTAATCTTCCGGTACATCTCCGCGTTGATGTCCGCGATCAGCGTCTCCAGGCGCATCACGCCTCCCTCGCGCGTCTTGAACGGCTTGCCGTCCTTGCCGTTCATCGTACCGAAGCCGAGGAACGAAAGCTTCGTGTTATCCTTCACCAGTCCTGCCTTGCGCGCGCAGCGGAATACCTGCGTAAAGTGCATCTCCTGACGCTTGTCCGTGAGGTAGAAAATCTCGTCCGGCTGGTAGAGCTTCATGCGCTCCACGATCGTCGCCAGGTCGGTCGTCGCATACAGAAACGCGCCGTCCGACTTCAGAATAATGCAGGGCGGGATCTCCTTGGCGTCGCTGTCTTCTTTCACGTCCACCACCAGCGCGCCCTGATCCTCGTAAGCATATCCTTCTTCCTTCATGCGCTGCACCATGTCCGCTATGTACGGCTTCGCGTCCGATTCCCCTTTCCACAGATCAAAATCCACATTCAGCCGTCCGTAATTCCTCTTCAGATCCGGAATCGAAACCTTCATAATATGATTCCAGAGCGCCTGATAGCCGCGTTTCCCCTGCTGCAGCTGATAGGTCGCCTCCAGCGCCGCCTCGCGGTAAGCCGCGTCTTCCTTCGACTTCGCGCTCGCGGTCGGATAGATCTCCTCCAGCTCTGAGAGCGTAAACGGAGCCTCCTGCGGGTACTCCCCCTCAAAGTTCTCATCAAAATAAGGAAGCTCCGGCTGACGCTGACGCACCTCTGTGATGATAAGTCCCATCTGCAGGCCCCAGTCGCCGAGGTGTACGTCGCCAATCACCTTGTGCCCTACAAAGCGCGCGATACGCTTTATACTCTCGCCGATAATCGCAGAGCGCAGATGCCCGACGTGCAGCGGCTTCGCCACGTTCGCACCGCCGTAATCCAGAACGATCGTCTTCGGCTCCTTCGCCTTCTCGACCGACAGTTCCTCATCCGCCTGCATCCTAAGAAGATAGTCCGCCAGAAAATCGCTGGACACTTTGATATTGATAAAACCAGGATTGACTGCGTTCACCTCCGCAAAAGCCTCGCTGTCCTGCAGCTTCGCCGCCACCTCCTGCGCGATCACGATCGGCGCCTTCTGATAGACCTTCTTCGCCGCCATCGCGCCGTTGCACTGATACTCGCACAGATCCGGGCGGTTCGAGATCCCCGTCTTCCCATACGCCGCGTCGTAGCCGCAGGCCTCAAACGCCGCCATGACCTCCTCGCTGATCAGTTCCAGAATCTTTTTCATACGTTATCTCCACCTTTTCTGTATAAAATCATTATCTCAGGATTCCACGCAAACCGCTGTCCCCAGACTATTATGGCATACTGATTTTTATAGCGTACTCCTGTTCCGCAAAAACAGCTGAATTCTGTCTGTTCCATGCTGTTCAGTCAGTATAGCATACCCATTTCTGCCATTGCAACATTTTTTTGTCATCCGCACGAATCCTTTGTTACTGTCCGTTACTATTTTCACTCGCCACTGTCCCGCGAGATGATTTCCATGCAGAATACACGGAAATCCCGAGGGTTGAAGCGCTGTTATTCGCATTTTGTGCGCTTTTCGCATTCCTTTTATCCGTGCCGTTCGCCATCCGGCTCTTCAGAGATCAGGCACCCGTCAGCAGTATCACGGGCATATTCTCTTTCCCGTGCAAGCCCGGCGGCCGCCGCATAGAGCACCAGCATCACTGGAACCAGTATCTGCATATTATAGGCGCGGTAAAAGGCAAGCGCGGAAAACGCGTCGGCAAAGCCAAGGACCAGTACGTAGAGCAGCAAAACAGTGAACCACCACCAGAGACGCTTTGCAGTCAGGCTGTCCGAGATCTTTCCGCCATAAGCCCGAATGCTTTCCCCGTGTAAAGCTCCCGGCAGCTTCTTCGTCATCTTTATTCCATAATACTTCGCCCCGTGCCGCCCCGGCAGCTTCGAAAGCTCATCCGCAAATTCCGTCCGGAATAGTCCCTGCCTCGCCGCAAAATTCTGCGCGGATACATTCCGTGACGATTCGGGCCGGCCGTTCTCCGCCGCCAGGCCTCCATCGGCATTCGTGGTTTTCACATCATTCCCCCTGGAAGGTTTCCAGAAAGATCCAGTCTTCCCCACAACCAGGCCTCCGCCGGCATTCGTGGCTTTCTCATCATTCCTCCTGAAAAGCCTCCAGAAGGATCCAGTCTTCCCCACAGCCAGGCCTCCGTCGGCATTCGTGGCTTTCTCATCATTCCTCCCGAAAGGCTTCCAGAAGGATCCGCTCTTCCCCGCAATCATAGCCGCATCTGCTGTTCTCAGATCTGCATTTTCCGTTGTCCCGATCTTTCCGGAAGCTCCCGCGCGTTCTCCCGAGAGCCACGCACGGATTTCCCGCATGGTCCGCCCGCGACAGAATTCCGCTCCAGCCGCATACAGATAAGCAAACGATCGGCGCACGCACCAGGCTCCACAAACCACTGTCATCGCGAGACCAGCCAGCAATAGAAGCACAAGTACATTCTCCAAACGTCCCATATTGATTCCCAGAGGTGAAAGCCATCGCATGGCTTCAACCACAGGGAAGTCTGCCGCCTGCCGCTCCTGCGCACTGAGCAGGACGTCAGAAGCCAGACAGAACGCCCCGGCCAGCGCGGCACACACGCAGCCGGCCAGACGGAACGCCCGGACCACATGACGGCTCTGCTGTGAATCTTCACCTCTGCCGGAAACGGAATTCCATCCACGCTTTTTCGCAGAGTGAACGCCATATTCTGTACTTTCAGGGGCAAAACCAGGCGTTTCCCCCGGCTGTCCGCTCACAGGATATCCGGCCAGAAGCGGCAGGAACATACCGCCCATACAGGCAAACAGCTCGAACGCACTCGGAAGGAATCCATCCGCGAACCGCAGCGCACGGTCAATTCCCGTCCGCGCCCCGAGCGCAGCGACCCAGCTTCCGTACACTCCACTCCCAGCCATGCGCTCCGCCGCGCTCCCCGCCAGGAGCGGCTCCCCGATCCGATACGCCCCGGCCGGCACCTCGTTTACGGCAAGCGCAGCGAGGAGCGCAAACAATCCAAACAGAACGATCCAGACAGTCCGACCCGAACAAGCCTGAAGATCCAGACTTTTTCCAGAAACGACAAGACCCGCTGCCAGCGGAAGCACGCACAGCACAGCCGCCGGGACAACCGGTGTGAGATACGCCCGGAGCAGCTCCGCCCACAGCCTCGCAAAGACTGCCGTGTGCGCCAGAAAATACCACAGGCTCGCCGCGCAGACGATCACCGCCGGCTTTCTGCCCGCGCGCGTCTCCAGCATCTGAAAAAAATCCTGTCCCGGACGCACCCATTTTTGTATAGCCGCAAGCACAAGGCACCACAGCAGCAGCCCTGCCACGACGCCGCGCGCCGCATTCCCCATGCTCAGCCCCGCAAACGCCAGCGGGAACAGGATACAAAGCTTTGCGGTCCATCCCGCAAGCAGCAGGCAGGTCGTGCCTTTTCCCAAGATCCGTTTTCTGACCATCTGTCGTCTCCTCTCTCCAAAGGTGAAGCATTCCCAAAACGCAAAAAAGGAATATCCTAGAGTACCGGATCGTTTGCAGTATGTCTCCCGCAGCTGCAAATGATCGGATACTTTCCTCGATATTCCTTAGTATAGACACCGTTTTTCTATTTATTCCTGATATATGTTTATAAGTTAGCCCGCTCCTGTCCCAGCGCGTCCGTTTCCACATTTACTCCAGCGCTTATTTCCACAGCTGCCCTTGCTCACTCGTTTCCTATCTACTCCCGCTCGCCGAGCATACGGATGATGTATTCCTTCTGGCACTCGATGTGCCGCGCGGTCGTCCTGACCGCCAGATCCACGTCCCGCTCTTCGAGCGCACGCAGGATGTCGTCATGCTCCTCCATCAGATGCCGGTGCGACTGCTTGTCCTTCAGGTATTCCATGCGGTAACGGTACATCTGCTCGCGCAGGTTGTTGAGAATCTGCATCAGCCGACCGTTCCCGGTGGCCTCGTAGATCGCTTCGTGAAACTTCATGTCCGCCTGCGCGCAGGCCGCGACGTCGTCGCCCTTCAGCGTGTCCTTGAATTCTCCTGCAAACCGCCGGATCTGTGCAAGCTGCTCCTCCGTGACACGGCGGCAGGCGTGCTTGACCGCCAGCTCTTCAAGCGCCATCCGCACCTCCAGCACATCCTCGAGGTCTGAGACCGTGATATCCGCGACGACCGCTCCTTTTCGAGGGATCATCAGCACCAGGCCCTCGAGCTCCAGCTTCCGGATCGCCTCGCGCACCGGCGTGCGGCTGACTCCAAGCCGCTGCGCCAGATGGATCTCCATCAGACGCTCCCCGGGCTTGAGCTCTCCGCGCAGGATCGCCTGCCGCAGCGTCTGGAATACCACGTCGCGCAGCGGAAGATATTCGTTCATCTGCAACTGAAATGTCTCTAGCATAAGTTCAATTTCCTCCCAAAGCCGCCCTCCGAATGCTGTTTCCTTCATACTCAGGATTCGTAGTCCTGGCATAAAAGCTTAAACGCTCCAGGGCGAACCGCTCTCAGACGGCTTCTTTCTCTCTTTTCCGATTGTGGAAAAATCGTGTAAGAAAAACGTTCCTGGCCAGGTTTCCGCGCCCCAACTCCTCACAGGCCTCCCGCGCGCGCGTCTCGCTGTCAAACAGCCCGAACACTGTGGGACCGCTGCCGCTCATCATCGCATTCAAGGCCCCCGCGCGCATCAGCTGTTCCTTGATCTCTGCGATCACCGGGCAGACCGGAACCGTGACAGTCTCCAGCACATTTCCCATCAGCTGTGCCATACGGCGCGCGTCTCCGTCCCGGATTGCCTGCACCTGCGCGTCGATATCCGGATGCGATTCAAGTGCATCCACGTTCAGGCTGCCATAGACGAAGCCGGTCGACACATGGACCGGCGGCTTCGCCAGCACCACATACAGCTCAGGCGCATCCGGCAGCCGCGTGAGTTTTTCTCCAATCCCCTCCGCAAGCGCCGTCCCCCGCATCACACAGTACGGAACATCCGCCCCGATCCTGACCGCGCGCGCCATCAGCTCCTCCTGCGCAAGGCCGAGTGCAAACATCCGGTTGACGCCGACCAGAACCGCCGCCGCGTCCGAACTGCCCCCGGCTAAGCCGGCGGCGACCGGAATGTGCTTTTTCAGATCGATCCGCAGTCCGTCGCCGATCGAAAATTCGTCCATCAGAAGCTTCGCCGCCCGGTATACGAGATTATCCTCATTCACCGGAAGATAATTCAGGTTCGTGCGCACAGAAATCCCCGGAGCGTCCGCCCGCTCAAGTGTGATCTGATCGTAAAGGAAAATGCTCTGCATGATCATCCTCAGATCGTGGTATCCATCCTCGCGCCTGCGCAGGACATCCAGCCCCAGATTGATCTTCGCCATCGCTTTCAGCCTAAGCTCTCTCATCCTTTGCACTCCTATGCATTTTGTATACAATCCGATCTTATTTTACATTTTTTGTCCTTTCCTGTCAACATGCTCGTACATTTTTCATCAGGATCAGCCGGTCGCCTTTTTTCAGGTTCTCTGATTCCAGCCCGTTCATTTCCATGATCTGAGCCGGAGTCAGATAATACTGCTTCGCGATGTCCCAGAGCGTCTCCTGCCCCTGCACGATGTAGCCCGTGATTCCCGGTACCGCCTCGAGCTGCTCCAGCTCATACTCGCTTTCGTGGATTTCACGGATGCACTGCTGGCTGCGCGGCCTTGCGACAAAGAGATCCAGCCCGACGGAAGCCTTTACCTCGATCTCTTCGCTGTCCGCCATCGTGGCAGAGAGCTGATCCATGCTGGTCAGGAGCGAATATCGGCAGCCCTTGTCGATCCCGGGCACACGCGCCAGAT
>CANQWV010000035.1 GCA_947627645.1 uncultured Lachnospiraceae bacterium
GGACACCGGGATGCCTCTGCCGGTCAGACGGCTGTTAACGTAGCACGGAACGAAACCGAACTGTGTCTGGAACGCCGGCCAGCACTTGCCCGCGATCGCCACGTACTTGCGGTAGCCCTTATGATCCTCGATCCAGTCGAGCAGCGTCAGCTCATACTGCGCAAGCTTCGCAAGAACCTCCGGCTTCTTGTTACCGGCGCCGAGCTCGTTCTCCATATCCTTCACAACGTCCGGAATACGAGCGTCGCCCGCGTGCTTGTTGAATGCCTCGAACAGGTCGAGCTCGGAGTTCTCCTCGATCTCGACGCCCAGATTGTAGAGCTGCTTGATCGGCGCGTTGCAGGCCAGGAAGTTCAGCGGACGCGGACCGAAGCTTATAATCTTCAGGTTCTTGAGGCCGACGATCGCGCGAGCGATCGGCACGAAGTCGTGGATCATGTCCGCACACTCAGCCGCCGTGCCTACCGGATACTCCGGAATATAAGCCTTGATGTTTCTCAGCTTCAGGTTGTAGCTCGCGTTGAGCATACCGCAGTAAGCGTCGCCTCTGCCGTCGCTCAGATCGTTCTGGCTCTCCTCAGCCGCCGCGATGAACATCGCCGGGCCATCGAAGTGCTTCGCAAGAAGCGTCTCGGAAATCTCCGGACCGAAGTTGCCAAGGTAAACGACCAGAGCCTCGCAGCCCGCAGCCTTGACGTCCTCAAGCGCCTGCACCATGTGGATCTCGCTCTCCACGATACAGATCGGACACTCATAGATGTCAGCCTCGTCGTATTTCGCCTTGTAGGCCTCAATCAGGGCTTTTCTTCTGTTCACGGAGAGGGACTCCGGGAAGCAGTCGCGGCTCACGGCCACAATACCGATTTTTACTTTTGGAATGTTGTTCATTGCTTTATCCTCCTATTAAATAATTTTTATTTTTGTAAACAGCTTTACGCTGCCACATAACATACTGTTCTGTCCACTGCCTTGCCTTTTTGCTCAATGCAGAAGCCCTCATAGCTCATCATTCGTTCCGCATAGGACCTTTTCTCAAGGATAACATTCTGTCACGCTTCTACTCAAGCTCAAACATGATTCATCCCGGCAGCTTCTGCATAATTGTTACTGTTCACTCCGTGAACAGTAACGGCGCTTCGCGATGCACAGAAATGCTGCATTCGCAGCATTTCGCGCTTCAACCCTCGGGATTTCCGTGCATTTTGCACGGAAATCACCTCGCGGGACAGTGGGGAGTGAATAGTAACGCATAATTTACTTCAGGCAGATATTCTCTCCCACCAGTCCAAGCGGCGAGCCCTCGGGAAGTCCTCCCTCCGGATGTCCGATCAGCCACTTATTCTTCGCGGTCAGGCGCGCGTCCTCTCCGCCCGCATGGTTCTTCTCCAGCGGCAGGTTCGTGTCCCTCGGGAGCACAACCGCCACGCGGAAGCCGCCCTCAGCGGCGTTACACGGCGCGTAGTGAAGTGTCGTCGCATACACTTCCACCGCTGTTCCCTTCGGGAGAAGGAAGCCCTCTACCTTCGACGTATCGTAGGTGCCGTCGTCTGCAATGTCCGGCTGCCAGCCCACAAGCAGGATCGCGTCCGTCCCGGCCACGTTAATCTCCGAGGAGCGGTGATACTCAAGCGCGTTGAGCTTGTAGTTGTTGCCGTTGCAGAAACCGATCTGGATCGGCAGCTCGCCGTAGGTCTTCGTCTTCAGCTCCTCAAACACCGGCAGCGCCTCAAGAAGCGCCGACGACGGCTCGTATACCGTGTCGTCCGCCGGACAGGGCGTCTCGGCCAGCTTCTCCACGAGCCCCGTAAAATCCACGTTGTCGACGACGCGGCCGTATTTGCGAAACGCCGCATCCGTCACTTTCTTAATCTCCATAGTAAACCCTCCTTTATATAAAAAATAAATTATATCCTTGCACACAACTGCATGATTATGTTATAATGCCCTTAGCAAGACAGCCGGGGCGATAGACGACACCTATCCGTTTCCGGCGATATAAAGAACTACGAGAAATAGCACCTTACTTTTCCGAAGCGGGGGTGCTATTTCTTTTTTTACACTGTCAGAACACTGCATTCATATAATTCATGCGGCGCAATATCCTGTCCGTTTCCCCACTCTATGCCGGATCTATCCGGCAATAAATGAACTGTTCGAAAATAATCTGCATCTTTTAATTCGCCAAACCAAGATCCCTTCGCATAAGGCGTAACATCAAACAGTTTCACTTCTCCAGTTTCATACACCAAACGAAGTTTCATCGACTTTAATGGCTCTACCTTTACCAGTTTGGGCTGCAGCATAGTCCTTGTCTCCTTACTTCAACGGATCGATGCGGAAAATCTGTTCACCACTATTCAACAATGTCCAATTAGCCAGCAAGTCCTCGCGATGAATTTCCATCCACGCATCTAACAGCTTTCTTTTGTTCTTTGGAATATTTCCCTCCAGTATTGTTCCATCCAGGCCGATCACCAGTTCCTCACCCGAATATTCCACATGAATATGCGGTATATTATGCTTACCGCCCTTTTCATTATACATCCGCACAATGATGCCAAAGAATGTACTTAATACAGGCATTCCCTACACCCCCGTCAATGAATCACCTCAAACAGCCCCTTGCAGGTCGGATAAATCTCCTTGAACTGCGCGTAGCGCGCCTCGTACTTCGCGACCAGCTCCGGCTCCGGCTCCACCGTGTCGATGATGTGCACGAGCTTCGCCGCCGCATCCTCCACGGACGCAAACTCGCCGCAGGCCACCGCCGCCAGCATCGCGCCGCCGAGCGCCGGACCCTCCTCGCTCTCGATCACATCCACCTTGAGGTTCAGCACGTTCGCAATGATCTTCTTCCAGAGCGGGCTCTTCGCGCCGCCGCCGCAGATCTTCGTGCGCTCGATCTTGATGCCCAGCGCCTTCGCCACCTCGAGCGAATCCCTCAGCGCAAACGCCACGCCCTCGAGCACGGCCTGCGTCATGTCGGCGCGCGTCGTGTCCATCGTCATGCCGATGAAGGTCGCGCGGGCGTTCGGATTGTTGTGCGGAGAACGCTCGCCCATCAGATATGGCAGGAAGAAGACATGGTTCTCGCCCAGCTTCTCAATCGCCGCCTGCTCCGCCGCGTAATCCTTCGTGCCGATGATCTCGTCCATCCACCACTTATTACAGGAGGCCGCAGAGAGCATACAGCCCATCAGATGATAATGCCCGTCCGCGTGCGCAAACGCGTGCAGCGCGTTGAACTTATCCACGCCGAACTTCTCCGAGGAAATGAAGATCGTGCCGCTCGTGCCGAGCGAGATGTTGCACATACCGTCGCCGACCGTGCCCGTGCCGACCGCCGCCGCCGCGTTGTCGCCCGCGCCCGCCACGATCTTGACCGTCTCCGGGATCCCAAGCTGCGCCGCGATCTCCGGCAGGATCGTCCCGACCGCCTCGTAGCTCTCGAAGATCTTCGCCATCTGCTCCTCGCGCACGCCGCAAATCTCCAGCATTTCCTTCGACCAGCAGCGGTTCCGCACATCGAACATCAGCATACCGGACGCATCCGACACATCCGTGCAGTGCACGCCTGAAAGCTTGTACGCGATGTAGTCCTTCGGGAGCATGATCTTCTCGATCTTCGCGAAATTCTCCGGCTCCTTATTTTTCACCCAGAGTACCTTCGGCGCCGTGAAGCCCGTGAAAGAAATATTCGCCGTGTACTCGGAAAGCTTGTCCTTGCCGATCACATTGTTCAGGTAGTCGCACTCCTCATAGGTACGTCCGTCGTTCCACAGAAGCGCCGGACGGATTACATTGTCGTCCTTATCCAGGATCACAAGCCCGTGCATCTGGCCGCCGAAGCTGATGCCCGCCACCTGGCTCTTGTCACAGTCCGCGAACAGCTCCTTCAGCCCCTCGATCGTCTGCTCATACCAGTCCTCCGGCTTCTGCTCCGACCACCCCGGATTCGGGAAATAGATCGGATACTCCCGCGACACGATCTTCTGGATCTTCCCCTTCTCGTCCATCAGCAGCAGCTTCACCGCCGACGTCCCGAGATCAATTCCTGCATAAAGCATATCCTTTTCCTCCGTTTCCTGTTAAATTCACATATTTCTATAAATGCGCATCCGCATATTATATTTCTGCATCTCTGACTTACCCAAATCTGCACTCCAACGCGAAACCTCTATGGAACTGCCCGCCCGCTCTGAAAAACTGACTTCGCGTTACGTCCTATTGGTCATAGTCTGAAAAAATGATTCCGCGTTACAGCCTATTCCCACGATCATAATACAGTCACGACACAATCTCATGCATCACAGGCTCCAGACCTGTGGGCACGATGATATTCAGCACCTGCTGCAGATTGACAAGCTCCACCTCCGTGTGCTCGCCGCCGTTCTCGCCGTCCCTGGTCCACGCAATCGGCTCCTTCGACAGGGTCCGCAGCCGGTTCGTCTTAAAGCGCACCACCTTGCCGGACGACTCCTCGCGCGTCAGCACCGCCGTGATAATCTCCTGCCAGTCGCTGAGATTCTGCGGGTTGCGCACCAGCATCACCTCGAACAGCCCGTCGTTGAGCTCCACATTGTGCCCCGGAAGCCCCTTGATGCCGCCGACCGAATTGGAATTCGTGATCATGCCGAACACAAACTCGCCCTCATCGCAGAATTCCTCGCTCTCAACGTACATCCAGCTGCTCTTCCAGGTGCCCATGCGCTTCATCGCCTCGAGCAGATAGGCCGCGTGTCCGAGCATATTCTTCATGTCCTGGTTCGTCTGGTACGACACATCGGTAAACGCCCCGAACGCCGCCACATAGACGAAATATTCTTCATTGAACCGGCCGATATCGCACGGAAAAATCTCGCCCTCCACGACCAGCTTCGCCGCATGCTCAATCTGTTTCGGAATGCCCAGGCTGTTGCCAAAGTCATTTGTGCTGCCCGCCGGGATGTAACCAACCGGACGCTTCTCCCCGCTGTCCATCAGCCCGGCAACCACCTCGTCCAGCGTGCCGTCTCCGCCGCAGCAGGCGATCAGTTCGTAATCCTTTGCGCGGCCCTTCACCGTCATCCTGGCATCCTTCTCCCCGCACGTTGGATGCACCGTCACCTCATATCCGCCTGCGGTAAACGTCTCAATGACCGCCGACAGATTGCTCCGGATCTGGCCCTTCCCCGACCGCGGATTATATACAAACAACATTTTCTTCATAGCCAACAATTCTCCAAAGAAATCTGATAAAAGAACTAGTCTATTTGTATATATTACTACTTTATCGCACGAATCTCAAGTAAATTATTGCTAATCTTGCACCAAAAAAAGAACCATTCGGCGCAGTCATCTTCCTGGGAACCTCCTTTTTAATCCTGCGCCATAAAAGAAGAACCATTCAGCTGTAACATAAATCGAGCCGGCTGTCCCGCACACGCAGCCACAGCCGGCTTCTCATCCCTCTCTCATACTGTCCATCAGCTTCAGCATTTCCAGCTCACTGGCAAAAGTCCTCGCCTCATTGTGCTCCAGCCACACGAGCTCGCCCTGCCATGTCGCATTCTGCCGATACTGAACACGAACCGCGTACGTAGCCCTCTCTCCGCGATAGCTAAGAAGCTCCCTCTGCTCCACTACCTTGTCCGGCCGGTCGCGCTTCACGCAGCCGCCGGTATTCTTCTCCCCATACTTGCGCAGAGACACAGAGGACTGCGGATAATTGATGTCCTCCATCACCTGCTCCATCAGAAGCAGCAGCTGATATTGATCCTCGAACCTGGCCGGATCCCGGCTGTAGCAGCTGTACAGGCGGCCGGGCTCATTTCCCTCTTCCGCCCCGTCAATGCAGACTACCATGAAATTAGGCGCGGCAATTCCAATATTAAAAAAGCTCTGACTGTCACTCAATCACGATACCTCCCCATTGCTCTCCTTTTCTCCCGGCGAACCCCAGGCCGGCCCGCTGTTTCGGAACTTCGGCTTTTCACCCGCAGCGTCCTCGTCGATCTCCACCACGGACGCGACATAATAGTCCACGTGGAAATCACTCCTGCGCACCTTTTTGCTGAAGGCCCGGTCAATCCTCGCCGACACCTTCGCACAGTTCTCCTGGTTAATCTCCGGAAGCATGACCAGGTACTGCTTGGTGTTATAGCGGGTGTAAAAATCACCGCGGCGCAGCACTCCCATGATCGAGTCACGCAGCGCCTTCGAGACGTTCTGTTCACGCTCCTCCGACCCCATATCGCTCCCCTCATGCTTCAACGTACACAGCATCAGATACACCGACATACCGTTGCGCTCCATCATGCGGCTGACCACATGATAAATATCGACAAAGCTCGGATAAGTGCAATAATATGCGCCCGGCATTTTCTGCCGCTCAGAGATCCTCTGCTTGATGTCATGAATCACGCCGGAGGACTGCGAGATCCGCTCTGCCATCAGCCGCGCCCGATCCAGCATCTCCGGAGAAGGAGGCAGTCCCAGTTCATCGAAAAACAGCTTCGTCACTTTCTCATAGATCGCCATTGCCTCACGGAAGCGGGACATCGCGATCAGACTGTCAATCTGCCAGAGAGCCCAGTCATTGAACGGATAAATTCCCGCAGCCGTAGTGGCAAGCTGGTAGATCTCCTCATAACGCTCCTCCGCCTGCAGCCAGCCAAACAGCTGCCGGAGGCTTTCCTCATACAGCTCCTGGTAATGCACATTGCGAACCGCAACCCAGTCTTCGCCGATCATATTCGGCAGGAACTCGCCGGTGTAGAGCCGACACGCCGCCAGATAGGCCTCCGTCTTCGCCTCCGGATCCCGCTCCTGTTTTCCCTTCTCGATCAGCCGCTCAAACTCTATGGCGTCCACCTGTACCGGGATCGTTTCATTCTCCCAACGGCACATCCCCCTCTTGATCACAACATAATTCGCCTCGGGGAACCCTGCCGCCTTCAGCTGCTTCTTCAGACGGAAGATTGTATTATTCAGGCTTCCGTTCTTATTCTCAACCTCTTCGCGCCCATACAGTGCGTCTGCCAGACTCGTCTTTGCGATCCCGCCTGCCTCAATATTCATCAGAAGGATCTGCAGAAGCTGCATCGACTTGGAAGTCGTATTGCGGTCGAGGGCGATCTCCCGCCCTTCATAATAGACGGAAAAACCTCCCAGCATCTTTGCACTCAACACATTCTCAGCCATTCTAACATTCACCTCGCCCTGCATATCACTGTACGCTTCGCGTCGACAGCTCACTCCCTGTTGCGGCCTGTCCAAAGCCAATGTTCCTTTTTCAGCCGCCGTCCGTCAGACAGCAGGCTTTTTTTATTATGCCACAAAATTGTCAGAATCGCAACACCTGCTTATGTCGCGTAAACAAATAATTATGTAAAAAATCCAATTTTCCAGAAAATTCAAAAAGAAACAGATCGGCGGTCACGACAGCCTGTGCAGTACTTCCTCAAAGCACACGCCGTCCGTCAGCGGCAGCTCCAGCTCAATCGACCGCTCAATACAGCGCTTGATAAAAAGGGAGGCCTTGCGCACCGAATCCTGGAACGGCACGCCGTTGACCGCATCCGCCGCTATGATCGCCGCGAAGATATCTCCGGTGCCCGAGCGCTGCGTGCCAACCTTATGGGTACGGCGGATCTTGCCCGGCTGTCCCTGCTCAAAGCAGTAATTCGCGATAAACTCCCCCTGGGGGATTCCCGTGATCACAACCTTCTTCGGGCCGAGCGCGCCAAGCTTCTCCGCCAGCTCCACGACCTGGCGCATCCTCCAGTGATCCTCATGGTAAGGCGT
The DNA here is from genome assembly GCA_947627645.1 of uncultured Lachnospiraceae bacterium. Taxonomy (GTDB): domain Bacteria; phylum Bacillota; class Clostridia; order Lachnospirales; family Lachnospiraceae; genus Choladousia. The sequence goes on from CANQWV010000035.1 coordinate 7,786, forward strand.
ATCGGTCAGGATGCACGCCTCTGTAAGGTTCGGAGTCAGAATATCCGCATACGTCACGAGCTTCTTCATCTCCTCGCACATCTGCGGCGTGTAAGTCGGATACGGCTTCCCATAATCTCCCATCACCGGATCCACGACAATGATCGTGTCCTCTCTGCGGAATTCCTGAAAAAAGCGGATCACGATCCGGATCTGCTCCTTCGAACCGAGGAAGCCGCTGCTGATCCCGCGGAACTCGAGCCCCAGCTTCTTCCACTCATCGATATAGGCCTGCATCCGGTCTGTGTAATCCTCAAAAAAGAAGCTTTCAAACCCGGTATGGTTCGAAAAGATAGAAGTGGGAACCGGGCAGCACTGAATTCTCATCGCGGAAATAATCGGGAGGGCCACAGCGATCGAGCAGCGCCCGAACCCCGAAAAATCGTTGATCACAGCAATTTTCTTCTGATGATTATGATCCGGCGCCGGCCCGCGTTCGTTCTTCCGGCTGCAGTCCGGCTCCGGCCTGCGTTCACTCTTCTGGCAGCAGTCAGCTTTCATCTATGATTCACCTCAGACAGCACAGGGAAACGGACAAATCTCGATTGCCCTGGTTTTCATCTATGCTATTTTACTTTATCTTCCACCAAAAATCTACTGTTTTTTATCGTCTGCCCCATCCTCACGCCTGGGCGTCTCCAAAGCCTCTAAGGGCAGGCAGCCTGGCAGCGTCTTCCGTTTATTCCGAATCCGTATAATACTGCGCCTGCACGTGCCAGAGCTCATAGTATTTCCCGCTCTCGTCGGCGACCAGCTCGTCGTGCGTCCCACGCTGGACGATACGCCCCTCGTGGAACACGGCGATCTCATCGCAGAACTTGCAGGAGGACAGGCGGTGCGAGATGTAGATCGCGGTCTTGTCGCCTGCGATCTCGTCAAACTTACCGTAAATCTCTGCCTCCGCGATCGGGTCGAGCGCCGCGGTCGGCTCGTCCAGAATGATAAACGGAGCGTCCTTGTAGAGCGCCCGGGCGATCGCGATCTTCTGCGCCTCTCCGCCTGAGATTTCCACGCCGTCCTCCGTAAAATCCTTATACAGCTGGGTATCCAGCCCGTCGGGCAGAGTCTCCAGGCGCTCCCCGAAGCCCGCGTCAACCAAAGCTCCTCGAACCCTCGCCTCATCGTAGTCCACGCGGCCCGCCACGTTGCTGCCCAAGGGCTGGGAGAGCAGCTGGAAGTCCTGGAACACGATGGAGAAAATGTCCATGTAATCCCGGTAATTGTACTTGCGTATGTCGATGCCGTTTAAAAGGATCTGTCCCTCCTGAGGATCGTACAGACGGCACAGCAGCTTGATAAAGGTCGTCTTGCCGCTGCCGTTCTCCCCCACGATCGCCAGACGCCGCCCGACCCTGAACTTCATACTGACGTTTTTCAGCGCCCAGAGCTCAGAGCCGGGATAGCGGAACGAGACATTCCGGAACTCCACCTCATACTGCCGGTCGGAGCGCTTCTCCGTGGTCAGGCTTCCCTGGTACATCGCGTTGGGGATGTCCAGGAATTCAAAGGTCGTATCCAGATACCCGGCGTTCGTCCTGAGAAGCCCGAACTGTCCCGCCAATTCAAAAATGCTTTCTGCCATCGCTGTCACGGCGCCCACATACTGAGTGACGCTGCCCACATCAAAAGCGCCCGCCCAGGCCTTCAGACAAGTAAATACATAAATGCAGCCGGTAATCACCACCGTGATTCCTGTCCCGAGCCCGCTGTAAATGCCAATCGCTCCCCTTGCCAGCTTCGCCATGGCCCCGTCCGCGCCGAACGCCATGCCTTTGCTCCAGTAGGCGCTGATGAGGTTCTGCTGATTGTACATCCGGATATCTGTCCCGCGTTCTTTCTTCAAGCCGATGAAGCCAAAGAAGCCGAACAGACGGTTGCCGAAGGTGGCCTCTTCCACCTCTCTTCCCCAGTAGGAGATCGCCTTGACGCTGCAGGCGCCGGCGAGCAGGCTGAACAGCACTATGACCGCCGCCAGCGCAAGGATGAACGCCGGGTTGTTGAGAACAGCGAGTCTGCCCGCGCTTGGCGGAACAGACGAGGTGAACAGGCTTACCGTCAGGGCGATGCCGCTCAAGATGCCAATCACGCTCTTCAGACCCTCTCCATACACATCCGGGACACGCATCAGTCCCCAGCCCGCCCAATGTTCGTTCTGTCCGATCTGCGAGCGGAGATCGTGATTCTCCTGTTTATCCATATCGGCATAATCCATCGAAAACATTTTCTGCGCAAAGAGAATCTCCTTGCGGCCGTACAGGTCGTCGGTCAGCGTTTCGCTGCGCTGGTACAAAAGCGCTTTCAGGACCGCGAACGTCCCGGTGCACAGCACGCCCGCGGCAACCCACTTCCACAGAACCTCCGGGCGGCGCGCAAGCGCCAGCTCCCTTAAAATCTGCGCCGAGAAAAATACCGCGAGATAAGGCGTCAGCGCGGCGACCAGCGCGTGGAGCGTCAGAACCGGAAAGAACTTCGGGCTGATCTTGTGAAGCAGCTTCGCCGCGCGCAGATGCACGGAGAGGGCATGGCTTATCGTAACTTTCTTTTCTACCGCTTTCTCTTCCATTTTCAAAACTCCTTTCCTTTCCAAGCTATACCATGCTTAGCTGAAAGTTCGTTCCTATCCATTGTCAGAACTCCCTTCCTTTCCGAGCAGCGCCGTGCTTAGCTGAAAATTCGTTCCTGTCCATTATCAGAACTCCTTTCCCTCCTGATAATAGCGGCTCTGCACCTCGAAGAGCTTCGCGTACGCCCCGCCCGCCGCCAGCAGGCTCTCATGGGTGCCTTCCTCTGCGATACGGCCGTCTGCAAGAAAGATGATACGGTCGCAGAAGCGGGTGGACGCCAGGCGATGGGAAATAAACACCGAGGTCTTGCCCGCCGTCATGTCGTTGTATTTCAGATAAATATCGTTCTCCGCGATGGGATCGAGGGCGGCGGTCGGCTCATCCAGCATGAGGACGGGAGCGTCCTTGTACAGCGCCCGCGCCAGCATCAGGCGCTGGGTCTGCCCGCCGGAGAACAGCACGCCGTCCAGATAGACCTCGCGGCCGACGTGGGTGTCAATGCCGTCCGGAAGCTCGGCGATCGTTTTCGCAAGCCCCGCTTTCTCTATGCTGTCCCGGACTTTGTCATAATCAATCTGCCGGTCTGTCTGGGCAATGTTCTCGGCGACCGTCACATCCAGGATGGAAAACTCCTGAAATACCGCGCTGAAGAGCCCGTAGTATTTCCTACGGTTGAAATCCCGGACGTCCCTGCCGTTCAAAAGCACCCGCCCGTTCGTGGGATCGAACAGTCCGCAGAGCAGCCTCACCAGCGTGGTCTTCCCGGCGCCGTTCAGGCCGACGACCGCCAGCTTCTCTCCTGCGTGGATTGTCAGGTTCAGCTCGTGGATTGTGTCTTTCTCCGCTCCCGGATAGCGGAAGGACACGTTTTCCAGTCTCAGCTCATAGCCGTCCGCGGCAGGAACCGCCTCCCCCTCCTCGAATTTGAAGGGCTCCGGATATTCCAGATATTCCCGGACGCAGGAGATATCCAGGCTCTGCTTGTGCAGCTTCGCCGCCTGCTGCAAAATTCCCATGATCCATTCGGTAAAACCCGTGACCGCCGTAAAGTACAGCAGAAACTCCGGCACGCTCAAGCCCTCCTCAAGCGCCATATGGATCAGATACACATAGGCGATGCCGTTGCGGGCCGCCGTCAGCACGGCCTCCGTAACGTCCGCCAGCAGCCGCATACGCTCCACCTTCAGCCGAAAGTCCAGATAGACGTCATGGACATTTTTCAGCAGCTCGTTCAGCCAGCCCTGCAGGCCGAAAATGCGGATATCCTTCGCCAGCTCCACCGATTCCGCCTTGCCCCGGATGTAGCGCTTCTTCGCGTAATAGGCATCCTCCGCCTCCCGGTGGGTAAACATCCAGTTATTGCTGTAGCGGGACGCCAGAAAAGCGACCACGCAGGTGACGGCGACCACGGCGAGCAACACCCCGTCCAGGTGGGACAGGATGGTCAGGTAGACCAGAAAGCCGCCGATGTTCTGAAGCAGCAGGGTGATCGTCTCCCAGATCAGCTCCGTCGCTTCCCGGTTGCCCTCACAGGCCATATACGCCTTTTCGCGAAGCTTGATGAAGTCTGCGTCCAGCGTGTTGGGGAAGGAGGTCGTGTTACTCTTGAAGCCGATCATCCCGACAATCACAGAGCGCACGTCCACACGCGGAAACATCGTGTTCTCCTTGATGTAATCCCTCAGACTCAGAGTCAGAAACAAAAGAACCGTAAAGAACAAAATCGTTCCCAGCAGAGCGCTGATCGCGGCATGGCTCTCTACGCGGCGCAGGATTTCCGGCGCGATGTAGAGCTGCGCCAGATTGTACAGAATCTCCAGCGCCGCAGTCAGCACGCAGAATACCAGCACCCGTTTTCTCGTGTTCCAGGCGATTTTTACCATCCACCCGACGTTCCGGGCGACGCCATATTTCGGTTTTTTCTTTTCTTCCATTCGTCTCACCTCACTGCGCGCGGCATTACTTATGAACCGTGCTAATGTTCGCCGTGTCAACCTCGAAAGCCTGCGGCTTTTCCACCAGGTTTAAAATCACTTCACCAAGCGGCAAATGTGTCAGTCACGAACCCCTCGCCGGGGCGGCATCGCCCTCTTTCAGAGAGCGATTGCTTCGCCCTATAAAGCTGTCGCCTGGCAAAGCCGCCTGCAAGCAGCCGCTTTGCCATCCGCCATCTTTGCACGGCTCATTGCTTTCGTGGACATCCTATCATAAAAAAATATCCCCGGAGCATTCCGGGGACGAATTGTCATTTTCAGGTGATGAATTGCGGCTGTTCCACTTGCAGCGCCTGCAAACGGACAAACGCAAAGAGGCAGAAAGCCAGGCTGCAATTATGCCAAGAATCGCATACTTTACGCCTGCGGGAGCAGGATTTCGGTGGTGAACGCCCCATCTTCGCTGTTGCGGCTGATGTATCCGTCCAGACGCTCCACGATCGCATCGATGCGGACGAGACCGAAGCCGTGCCCCTCTCCCTTGGTGCTGCGGAAGCGCTTTCCCTCCTTTTTCAGCTTCTTCCCCGCAGTAAAATTGGTGAAAGAAATGTAGAGCTGCGTGTTCCGCATATCCATGTAGACACGGATCCTGCGCTCTCCCTCCGGCAGCTTCACGCTCGCCTCGATCGCGTTGTCAAAAAGATTGCCGATGATGCAGCACAGATCGATCTCCGACGATCTCAGCCGGACGGGAATGTGCGCATCCGCCACGACCTCGATTCCCTTCGCCTTCGCGAGCGAGATCTTGGAGTTCAGGATGGCGTCGGTCATGGGATTGCCGGTCTTGACGACCGTGTCGACAGTGGTCAGATCCTCGTCGAGGAGATCGAGATAGCGCCGGATGGCGTCCCAGTCCTCTGCGGCCGCGTACGCCTTCATCGTCTGGATGTGGTTGCGGTAGTCGTGCCGCCAGCCCCGGATCTGCCGGTACATATTGTCGACCTCCCGATAATGCGTCTCGATCAGCTCTTGCTGATAGGACGCGATCCTCTCATCTATTTTCTTTGAAAACAGTCCCATTCGCTTCACCTCATATTGATGATCGCACGATTGATCCCGTCGTATGCTCCCCTGGGGAGCGGGACGGCGGTTCCGTCGCTCAGCCTGATCTCCGTCCTGGTCACGCGGCTGATCTGCGTCAGGTTGACGATGGCGGAACGCCCCACCCGGTAAAACCGTTCGTCGAGTTGTTCTTCAAGCCTGCCAAGCGTCATTTTTACGGTATAGTCGGACGCCGCGTGTACCGTGACATAATTGCCGGACACGTCCGCATACCGGATCTGATAGATCGGCACACGCACCATCTCGCCGCCAAGCTCAAGGGTCAGCAGCTTTTCATTTCCGGCAAGCTTCTTCGCCGCCCGGTCAAGCACAGAGCATAGCTTCTCCTCCCTGACCGGCTTCATCAGATAGTGAAGCGCCGCCACCTCATATCCCTCGGAAATATAATCGGAATATCCAGTGATAAAAACAATCTGAATACTGTCGTTCTCCCGCCGCAGCCTCTTCGCCATCGTCACGCCGTCCATCTCTCCCATTTCAATATCAAGGAGCAGAATGTCATAATCCTTTTTCTCGGCGTAATGAAACAGAAAATTCTCAGCGGAAACAAAAGTGGCGATCTGCGCCGTGTTCCCCGCGCGCGCAGCCCAGCCGGCCGCCAAAGCGGCAATATATTCCCGGTCGGCGTCCGAATCGTCGCAGACCGCTATCTTATAATTCATTCTCCCACCGTCCATCCGGACCTGCAAACGTTACACTAACACCCGAACAGCTCCGCCGTTTTCTTCATTCTCTCCGCAATAGAAACCCCAAAGGGACAGCGCGGCTCGCACTCCTGACATCCAACGCATTCCGAGGCCTTATGCTCCAGCAGCATATAATGGGACTTAATCGTCGCGGGTACCTCCGGCTGCATCGACGCGAGATCGTAATATTTGTTGATCATGGCGATGTCCAGCTCCGCCGCGCACGGCTTGCAGTGGCCGCAGTAGGTACACTGCCCGCTGTAGGAATGAAACGGCGCGTTCGCGAGCACAGACGCGTAATCCTTTTCCTCCTCCGGGGCGCTCTCATAGCGCACAGCCTGGTCGACCTGCTCCTTTGTGTCATATCCGCAAAGGACCGAGGAGACGCCTGGGCGCGTGAGCGCGTAATGGATGCACTGCAGCGGCGTAAGGCTTACCCCGAACGGCGAGCGTTTTTCGTCGATCAGCCTGCCTCCGGCAAAGCCCTTCATCACGGTGATCCCGACATTCTGCTCTTCGCACAGCTGGTACAGCTCCGCCCTCTCCTTGTTGATCCCGGAAAGCCCCTGGTCATACTGGTACCCTTCGGTGAGCAGCTCGTCCAGATCCTCCCCGGCAGGCAGCATATCGAACGCGGGATTGACGCTGAAAAGAAGCATCTCGATCAGACCCGAGCGCACCGCCAGCTTCGCGGTCTCCGGGTTGTGGGAGCTCATCCCGATATGGCGGATCGTGCCCTTCGCCTTCAGCTCCTTTACATACTCCATAAACTCGGAGCCCTGCAGCGCGTTCCAATCCTCCACCGTGTCCACGTAATGGATCATGCCCAGATCGATATAGTCCGTCCCGAGCCGCGCGAGCAGATCCTCGAACGCCGGCCGCACATACTTCAGCTCCCTGGTGCGCACATACTGGCCGTCCTGCCAGGTGGAGCCAAGATGTCCCTGTATGTACCACTTTTCCCTGTTCCCGGCAATCGCCTTCCCGATGATATTTCTGGATTTCGGGTCGGGCATCCAGCAGTCGATGATATTGATCCCCTGTTCCGATGCATAGCGCATCAGCTCTACGGACTCCTCCTCCGGATGACGCTCCAGCCACTCGCCGCCGAAGCCGATCTCGCTCACCATTAATCCTGTTTTGCCAAGCAGTCTCTTCTTCATCCTTCTTCCTCCTCCTTCACTATATTCGCTTTTCCCGCATACGCGGTTCCGGTAAATAAAAACATATTTTAATTATGATTTTTTCTTGAGTATACCAAAAACATCCCCTGCTTTCAACCGCGCAAGTGCAATCTCCGGCAATATATGTCCCAACTGCCTCCCGAACTGATAAGTTCCCTCCATCCCGTCTCAAAAATTACCCGTCTTTTTGATCGGAAGCCGGATGACTGTCCTCAGCTTCTCCGGCGCGCACCTTCGCGCATCGCTCAGATAGATCTCATGATGAAATCTTTGGTCTGTGATGTCCGGCACATATCCCTGTTCCTCTATGTACCGATGCATCATTCCCACCGTCTCCGGCTCATCATCGTATGGCCCGATGTGCATACACTGCACGCACAGGCCCTCCTCATAAGTCAGAAACTCAACCTTGGAAAAGTCCTGTTTTTTCTTTGTCTCCGCCTCGGAAACCGCCCAGTCAAACTCTTCCCTTGTGACAAACTCCGGCAGACGTATGAGCGAGATCCACTGAAAGTTCTCTTTATGAGTATAATCCATTTTCCACGCATCGTTCGGCCTGCCGGCCTGGTCAGCAGGCATACCATTCTCCGGACGATGCTTCTTTTGCCACCAGAATCCCTCCAGCGGCGGAACCACATAATCAAAGTATCCGTTAATCTGATGACTGCCTTTTTTGCTCATCTTGATTGTGAAAGCGATCCCGTACAGCAGCCCGATGGATGCCTTATATTCTCCGCCTTCCACATTCGGATCCCCCTGTCCACGGACCGCAATATAATTCATCTCCGGAACCGTAATGATACCCGGCACGGCCTTCGGCAGATAAAATTCCTTGTATTCTTTCTTATAGTCAAATGCCATCTCGATCCCCCTTTCAACCTTTCAACCGTTCATACCTCATGCGATTCGTTTCTCTCGTAGATTCTTTTCATGTCCTCTGCTATATTGCAGATCCTCTCCCGCACTTCCGCCGGCTCCAGCACCTCCGCCTTTCCCCCAAATGTCAGAATCCACGCGACAAGATTCTCCATGTCCGTATAATCCGCCTGAAAAAGCAGCCGCCCGTCGTCCGCCTCGACAAAACAGTGCGGGCCGAACTCCTCCACCAGGCGCCACTTCACATCCGGGTCAAAGAGGGCCTTCACCCGGATGCCTCCCGGAAATATCTTTTCGTTGCTCAAATCCGGCATCGGAACCTCACGGCGCACAAAGGTCTTATCGGAAACAGACAGCTGATCCATGCGGTTCAGCTTAAACAGGCGGAAATCCCTGCGCTCCAAGCACCAAGCCCATATATACCAGCCTGCCCACTTGAACACAACATAATATGGCTCGACCGTTCGGACACTCTCCCCAGACGGGGCATAATATCTGAAATCAAGCAGGCGCCTGTTTTCGATCGCATCCTGTATCATCTCAATTTTCGGAGCAAGCGTCCCTTTATACCAGGAGGACAGATCGATCAGCATGGAATCCCTGCCGCTTACCAATTCCGAAGACCCGCTCTGCAGCTTTTCCATCAGCCGACTGTAATATCTGCTTCCGCTCACGCTGTCAAGGCTCCGAAGTCCGGCAAGGATCCCCTGCATATCCTTTGAGGTCAGGATCGTCCTGTCCATCCGGTATCCGTCCATGATGCGGATCCCGCCTCCGGTTCCCTGTATCGTTCTAATCGGAATTCCCGCCTTGCAGAGATCCTCGATATCCCTGTTTATCGTTCTTCTCGAAACCTCAAACTTTTCCGCCAGCTTGGGCGCAGTTGTCATTTCTTCCTGCAGCAAAATCGACAAGATCCCGATCAGCCTGTCTATCTTCATAACTTTTCCCGCTCCGTTTTTATCCTAGCATGCCTAACACGACAGCTATATGTCATGTTTATTATATCAGTTTCCTTTTTTCCTGAAAACAAAAATAATGGCTGGAAACAACAAACAGCAACAGTTATTTCATAATTTCCCTGTTGTAAAATCAAGGCTTCAAGCATATAATGAAAGTAGGAATTTCTGATTTCCCTACTTTTTGTTCGAGGAGGACCTTATTATGTCTGAAAACATATTGGTGAATGATGCAAGAATAATGTCAAAAGGACAAGTAACTATTCCAAAAAACATTCGTGCGGCTCTCGGTGTCTCTACAGGTGACCGCGTCACTTTTATTGTAGAAAACGGTTCCGTCCGCATAATCAATTCCGCTATCTACGCCATACAGCAGTTTCAGGAACAGATGAAAGGGCAGGCAGCTTTAGCCGGGTTTGCTTCAGAGGAGGATGTCGCAGACTGGATCACCAACTCGCGTCGGGAGGAAAATGCTGAATGAAAGTTATGATAGCCTCGGATATTCACGGATCAGCTTATTATTGCGATAAAATGCTTCAGGCATTTGAGCGGGAAAACGCAGATCGTCTCTTGCTGTTGGGCGACGTCCTTTATCACGGGCCAAGAAACGATTTGCCAAAGGACTATGCCCCTAAAATTGTCATAGAAAAATTGAACGCTGTAAAATCACAACTCTTATGCGTCCGCGGTAATTGTGATACGGAAGTGGATCAAATGGTGCTGGAATTTCCGATCTTAGCTGACTACTGTATCCTGTATATCAAAAACAGAATGCTATTTGCGACCCACGGGCATATCTACAACAAAAACAATATGCCGCCCCTTGGAAAGGGAAATATCCTGCTTCACGGACATACGCATATTCCTGCCTGGGAGGAAATCGGAGATAATCTATATTGGAATCCCGGTTCGGTATCCATTCCAAAGGAGAACAGCCGCCGCGGATATATGACATTGAACGACAATAAAGCTGAATGGAAAGATTTATCCGGAGAGATCTTTCACTCGGAAGAATTTTAAAGAGAGCGGCCATCCAGCCGCCCTCCCCTTATGGTTCGCTTTTTGTAAAGCTGATAAAATGATAGCTGTTCATGATCTGCATATACTTCACCACCCGGGGATAGACCGGTTCGGCCTCCTCCCCGAACTTCTCCCGCTGAAGATCCGCCAGTTCCATCACCGTGCGCCTGCCATCGATCAGCGGCCACAGAAAGCTACCGTACTTTTCCATGTGCACCTTCGTATATCTGGGCCGTTTGAAAAACTTCTGCGCGATACGGTTAAAAATCCCTGTATTCTCCACTTCCAGAACGACCAATCCCTCCTCGTCCTCACTCCAGGGGAGCTCGGCTCTTACGGGAATCAGATCCAGATAATTTTTCTGCTCTTTTTTCTTCTTCATCAACTCTTGTTCTTCTTCCGCAGCGAAAATTTCAGCAGGCACAGGATCATCACGATCATCAGTGCAAGTCCGCCGATATTGCCCAGATTCCATGTGCCGGACAGATCCATGGTGACGCCAAAGACCGACAGGATCGCAAGCAGGATTCCTACCAGGCCCTCTCCCGCGATCATTCCGGCGCAGTATAGCGTTCCGTCCGTCGCCTGCCTCTCTTTGGTTTTCTCGTCCACTTTCTTTCTGCCGTCCATGAACAGACGAACAGCGCCGCCTGCCATGATGCTGGCGTTCAGATAGATCGGCAGGTACAGTCCGAGCGCAAACGGCATGACAGGAATCCTCAGAATCTCGAGTCCGAGCGCCAGAAAGACGCCGATAAACACGAGGTTCCAGGGAAGCTTGCCGCCCATGATGCCTTCCACGATCATCTTCATCAGCGTGGCCTGAGGAGCGGGCACTTCCGCGCCGCCGTAACCCCACGCCGCATTCAGAAGATAGAGCACTCCGCCGATGGCAAGGCCGGACGCAGCCACGCCGATCAGCTCACCGATCTGCTGCTTCTTAGGCGTCGCGCCGAGCAGAAAACCTGTTTTCAGATCCTGCGACGTATCGCCCGCAATCGCCGCAATGATACAGATGACGGAACCGATCGCGATTGCGCCCATCATGCCTGTGATCCCACTGTCTCCCGTCGCCTTGATGGTAATCGTCGCAATCAGCAGCGTAGCGATCGCCATGCCTGATACCGGATTATTGGAACTGCCGATCAGGCCCACCATTCTGGCTGACACGGTGGCAAAGAAAAAGCCGAATACGACAATCAGCAGAGCTCCGAGAATATTGACGGGAATCGACGGAACAAACCATATGACAATGATCATCGCCGCGATGCCAACCAGCACGACGCTCATCGGAAGATCCTGCATCGTCCTCTCGCTGCTCATATTCTTGCTGCCTTTCATACTCTTGATGGAGTCCCTGAACGTTGTGATGATCAGCGGCAGCGATTTGATCAGGGAGATGATCCCTCCCGTGGCGATCGCGCCCGCGCCGATGTACCGCACATAGGAACCCCAGATAGCGGATGCGCCGCCTTCCGCGTAAAGCTGCCCGATAGTCGTGCCCACAGCTGCCGGATACATCCATGTGTCAGCGCCGAACAGGCAGATCAGAGGGATGATCACCATCCAGCCCACCAGAGAACCCGCAAACATATAGGACGCGATGCGCGGTCCTACAATATAGCCCACACTGAGCAGGGCCGGATAGACTTCCAGTCCAAGCTCGCCCTTAAACGACTTGAACTGCGCCGCGATGTCCGCCGGGATCACCTTGATTCCATCCACGAGGAACTTAAACACTGCCGCAAGTCCCATACCGCTGAATACGGTGGAGGCATTGGAGCCGCCTTCCTCACCCGCGAGCAGCACCTCCGCGCACGCCGTTCACCAGGATAGCCTATCAGATAATTGATGAACGAGAAGCGGACCAATGCCTGC
>CANQWV010000036.1 GCA_947627645.1 uncultured Lachnospiraceae bacterium
TGAAACGTGTCACATCCCCGATCTCAGCCATGAGCTGGGGGCCGAGGCCGGAGCGCCCGGAGATTGCCGCCGTGTATCGGAAGAATCTCCCGGAGTTCGACTATCGTCTGAAAGTAAAGGCCGGGCTCACCGGATATGCACAGGTCTATGGAAAATACAATACCACGCCGTACGATAAGCTGAAGCTGGATTTGACCTACATTGAAAATTATTCGTTTGTGCTTGACCTGCAGCTGATCGCTACGACGATCAAGATCCTGTTTCAGAAAGAGAACACAGAGGGAGTTGAACAATGGCAGACTACCGCGGCGACCGGACAGGATCCTTCCGGCGGCCGCAAGAGGGAAGGCTGAGCGTGGTCTATAGATGGCAAATAGAAAAGAAAACAGAAAAGAAAACAGAAAAGAAAACAGAAAAGAGAACAGGAATGCAAGCCCAGGCGAGGCCATACAAGAGGAAATAAGCGTATCGGTGATCATGCCGGCATACCGATGTGCGGCGACAATAGGACAGGCGATTGACTCTGCGCTTGCCCAGGATGTGCCGCTCGAGGTGATTGTGCTGGACGATCAGTCTCCGGATGAGCTGGATAAAGTGCTGAGGCGATACCAGGCGGACGGGCGGGTGCGCTGTGTCAGAAATGAGAGGAACCTTGGCGCGGCGGCGTCCCGGAACCGCGGTGTGAAGCTTGCGCGCGGCAGGTATGTCGCCTTTCTGGACGCAGACGATTGGTGGGCTGAGGGGAAGCTGAAGGCTCAGCTGACGAGGATCGAGCAGACGCATACCGTGCTCTGCGCTACAGCGCGGGAGCTAGTAAAGCCGGATGGAAGGCTGACGGGGCACGTGATCGGGGTGCGGGAGAAGATCACCTATCGGTCGCTCCTGCTGCACAACTGCATCAACTGTTCCTCGGTGTTGCTGCGCACGGAGGTCGCACGGGAGTTTCCGATGCAGCATGAGGACAGCCACGAAGACTACATTGCGTGGCTGAGTATTTTGAAAAAATATGGGCAGGCTGTGGGGATTGACGAGCCGCTTCTGAAATACAGGTTGAGTTCCTCCGGGAAGTCGGGCAATAAGCTGAAATCGGCGGGAATGACCTACCGGGCATACCGCTATGCAGGGTTTGGCGTGCTGCCGGCAGCCTGCCTGTTTTGCGCATATGCGGTAAACGGTATTTTTAAGTACTCGAAGGCGTTTCTGCGCAGATAATGCCGGGCAGGAAAGAAAACACACAAGAAAAAGTACAAGAAAAATACAAGAAAAAGTACAGGAAAAATACAAAAAATATAAGAAAAATGCAGGAAAATTGCAAGAGATAATACAAAAAAGTACAACAGAATGGATACAGAATTCGGAGGAGAGCAGATGATCAATAAACTGATTGAGAACATCAGAAAGACAGACGCACCGATCGTGGTCGGGCTGGATCCTATGCTGAGTTATATCCCGGAGCACATTACCCGGAAGGCGTTTGCAGAGTTCGGGGAGACCCTGGAGGGCGCGGCGGAGGCGGTCTGGCAGTTCAACAAAGCAATCGTGGACGCGGTGTGCGATCTGATTCCGGCAGTGAAGCCGCAGATTGCGATGTACGAGCAGTTCGGGATTCCGGGGCTGCAGACCTTCAAACGGACGGTGGACTACTGCCGGAGCAGGGGGCTCGTCGTGATCGGCGATGTGAAGCGCGGCGATATCGGTTCGACGTCGGCTGCATACGCGACGGCGCACCTCGGGAAGCTGCAGGTCGGGCAGCAGACCTTCACGCCGTTCGGCGAGGATTTTGCGACGGTCAACCCGTATTTGGGAACCGATGGCATCAAGCCGTTTCTCGACGTCTGCCGCGAGGAGAAGAAAGGCATTTTCATTCTGGTGAAAACCTCCAATCCGTCGAGCGGAGAATTCCAGGACCGGACGGTCGACGGCAGGCCGCTGTACGAGCTGGTGGGCGAGAAGGTGGCCGAGTGGGCGGATTCCTGCATGGGAGAGGTTTACAGCTATGTCGGCGCGGTCGTGGGCGCGACCTACCCGGAGATGGGCAAGGTGCTGCGCAGGATTATGCCGAAATCCTATATCCTGGTGCCAGGCTATGGCGCGCAGGGCGGCAAGGCGGCAGACCTGGTGCATTATTTCAATGAGGATGGACTTGGGGCGATTGTGAATTCTTCGCGCGGAATCATTGCGGCCTATAAGCAGGAAAAGTACGCGGCCTTTGGGGCGGAGCATTTCGCGGACGCGAGCCGGCAGGCGGTCGTGGATATGATCGCGGACATCAACGGGGCGCTGGCTGTGCGGTAAATATAAGTATAAATGATATAGGTGAGAAGATGGCAGAAAAATACAGAGAGCGGGCGGCTGTGCGCGCGCAGGAGCAGATCGCCGCGGGGATTTTCAGTATGTGGCTGGAGGCCGGGGAGATCGCGCGGGCGGCGCGGCCGGGACAGTTTATTTCCATATATAGCAATGATTCGGGCAGGCTGCTTCCGCGTCCGATCAGTATCTGCGAGACGGATCCGGAACGGGGGCTGCTGCGCATCGTGTACCGCGTGGCCGGAAAAGGCACGGAGGAGTTCAGCCAGGCGCAGGCGGGGGATGCGTTCGATATCCTGGGGCCGCTCGGGAACGGCTTTCCGACCGAGCGCTGTCCGCAGGGAAAAAAGGCTTTCCTGATCGGCGGCGGCATCGGGATCCCTCCGATGGTAGAGCTTTCGAAGTCGCTTGCGGGCGAAGTGCAGGTAATTGCCGGATACCGAGACGAACTGTTCTTGACGGAGGAGCTCTCTGCCAATGGAACGCTGTACCTGGCGACGGAGGACGGGAGTGCCGGGACGAAGGGAAACGTGCTCGACTGCATCCGTGGGAACGGGTTGAGCGCGGACGTGATCTACGCCTGCGGGCCGACCCCGATGCTGCGCGCCGTCAAGGCGTACGCGCAGGAGCAGGGGATTGAGTGCTGGCTCTCGCTGGAGGAGCGGATGGCTTGCGGGATTGGGGCTTGCCTTGCCTGTGTGTGCCGATCGAAAGAGATCGATGAGCATTCCCAGGTGCACAACAAGCGAATCTGTAAGGAAGGGCCGGTGTTCCGGGCCGAGGATGTGGAGCTTTAGACGAAGGCTTTGCTGTAGAGGATGAATGCATGAGCAGGAGGAAATGGAAGCTTTACGGGATTCGACTGATGCGGGAAGGCTTGCGCAAGACAGCTTGAATCCTAAGCTTTTGGTTAGAGAAAATGATGGAATGGCAGATGCGGTTGACTGCCGATACAAAGTGAGAGGATTGAGTAGACCATGCACAATATGAAGGTAACGATCGCCGGGGTTGAGCTGAAGAATCCGGTCATGACAGCGTCCGGGACGTTTGGCTCCGGGATGGAATACAGTGAATTTGTTGACCTTTCGCGCCTGGGCGCCGTGGTGACGAAGGGCGTTGCGAACGTGCCCTGGCCCGGCAATCCAACGCCGCGCGTCGCGGAGATACGCGGCGGCATGATGAACGCGATCGGCCTGCAGAATCCGGGGATCGATACGTTCTGTGCAAGGGATCTGCCGTTTCTGGCGAAATACGATACAGCCGTGATCGTGAATGTCTGCGGGAGGACAACGGAGGACTACTGCGAAGTGGTTGAGCGGCTCGGCGAGGAGCCGGCCGTCGGGCTTTTGGAGATCAACATTTCCTGCCCGAACGTCAAGTGTGGCGGCATTTCGTTCGGCCAGGATCCGAAGGCGGTCGAGAGTATCACGCGCGAGATTAAACGCCATGCGAAGCAGCCCGTGATCATGAAGCTGAGTCCGAACGTCACGGACATCACAGAGATCGCGCGGGCGGCCGAGGCAGGCGGTGCGGACGCGATTTCCATGATCAACACGCTGACCGGCATGAAGATCGATGTGAATCGCCGCACGTTTGCGCTCGCAAATAAGACCGGCGGCGTGTCCGGCCCTGCGATCCATCCGATCGCGGTGCGCATGGTCTGGCAGACCGCGCAGGCGGTGTCGGTGCCGATCATCGGCATGGGCGGGATCTCGACGGCGGAGGATGCGCTGGAGTTTATCCTTGCGGGAGCCACGGCGGTCGCGGTTGGCACGGCGAATTTCCGCAATCCGACGGCCACGCTTGCAGTTATCGACGGCATCGCCGATTACATGGAGAGACAGAAGGTGGGCGACATCCGTGAGCTGATCGGGGCGGTGTCATGAGAAAAGTAGAGCATATCAGATAGGGGCTTATCTGGTATGCTTTATTTCTTCACGCAGGGATATTCTGCGGCGAAGAATGTTCAGATAAGCGCCCGCAAAGAAACTTCTTGCGTCCGGTCGTCATTTTGGGTATACTTATCACAAACAGCGGGGAAAAAGGGGGTGCGGGAGATGGATTCTACGAAAAAGGCTCTGCCGATCGGGACGGAAGATTTTGAGAAACTGAGGAAAAAGAACTATTATTATGTGGATAAGACAGGCCTGATCGCGGAGCTGCTGCGTGGTTCCGGCGAGGTGAATCTGTTTACCCGTCCGAGGCGTTTTGGAAAGTCGCTGAACCTGAGCATGCTGAAATGCTTTTTTGAGATTGGCGGAGATCCCTCGATTTTTGAAGGGTTGGCGATTGCACAGGAGACAGAGCTGTGCGAAGCTCATATGGGAAAATACCCAGTCGTGTCAGTATCGCTTAAGGACGTGGAGGGACGCGATTTCCACTTTGCGTGCAGACAAGCTGCCGCGAAGATCAGTGTGGAGGCGTCCCGTTTTGATTTCCTGCGTGGCAGCCAGAAGCTTTCGGGGGATGAGAGAGAGCTGTATGCAAGCCTGCTCAGGCGGGATATGGATCAGGAGACGCTCAGCAGCAGCCTTTGGGATCTGTGCAGGCTTTTGGAGAAGCATTATGGGCAGAAGGTGATCCTGCTGATCGATGAGTATGACGTTCCGCTGCAGAAAGCGTTTTACAATGGTTATTATGATGAAATGATTCGGCTGATACGGAGTATGTTCAGTCAGGCGCTGAAGTCAAATGCCAGTCTGGCGTTCGCAGTGCTGACAGGATGTCTGCGGGTATCGAAGGAGAGCATTTTCACGGGAATGAACAACCTGAAGGTGTTTTCAATTGCGAATCTTGGTTTTTGCGAATATTTTGGATTTACGGACGAGGAGGTTCGGGAGCTCATGGGATACTATGGGCTGGCGGATTTCCATGAGAAGGCACGGGAATGGTACGATGGTTACCGTTTTGGCGGAAGTGACGTGTATTGCCCCTGGGATGTCGTGAATTATTGCTATGATCTGAGAATGGATCCGAACGTGCTTCCGGGAAATTATTGGGCGAATTCCAGTGGAAATGATGTGGTGCAGGAGTTCGTGAAACGGCTGGATGCAAGCGTTGCGGCCAGGGAGCTCGAGGCGTTGGTGGCCGGTGATGTCGTGAAAAAGGAGATACGCCAGGAGCTTACTTATTGTGAGATGTATGATTCCATTGATAACATCTGGAGCCTGCTGTATATGACGGGCTACTTGACGAAACGCGGGGAGCCGGAGGGAAGGAAGCTACCTCTGGTGATTCCGAATATGGAGATCCGGGATATTTTTACCACTCAGATCATGGATTTGTTCAAGGAGCATGTGGCGGAGGACGGCGCGATGGTGCGCGAATTCTGCGGCGCGCTTAAGGATGGGGACGCGCAGAAGGCCGAGGAGCTGTTTGGAGCATATCTGAAGAAGACGGTCAGCATCCGGGATACATTCGCGCAGCGCAGCCTCAAGGAAAATTTTTATCATGGGATTCTGCTGGGGATTCTCGGCTTTAAGGGAAACTGGTATGTGACCAGTAACTATGAGACCGGGGACGGTTACGGTGATATCCTGATTGAGACAGAAGATGACGATACCGGGATTGTGATTGAAGTGAAGTATGCGCATGACGGTGATCTGGAGAAGGGCGTGGAGCTGGCGCTTAGGCAGATTGAGGCTCAGCATTATGCGCAGAAGCTGTATGACGACGGAATCAGGACCGTGCTTAGGTATGGTATTGCATGTTATAAGAAGCAGTGCAGGGTGGCACTTGTTAGATAAGTTGTCTGTTCATTTCCCAATTAATCCCGTCAGGGAAAGCCGCCTTCTCACGAGGGCGGCTTTTGAGTTTCTGTATCATCCTGATCCATGTTAATATTCTTTTTCTTCATCGTGATTACTGTCGGGACAATCCCCGTTATAATCTTCCAGAATCATCTCGATGATCTGCTTGCGGGTGGCGGTAAGCTTCCGGTACATGCGCAAGCAGCGAAGCTCACGAGGGGCAAGCTCCGTTTCGACGAAGATGTCCATCCTGCGGGGGTCGTCCGTATTTCCCACGATATAATCGATTGAAACATCGAATAATTCTGACAGTTCTCTGAGAGTCTGGATGTCCGGTTCGGCCAGACCGTTTTCATATTTATAAATTGATTGCTGACTCAAGTTGAGCAGATCTGCCAACTTCTGTTGACTTATTCCCTTCTGGTTCCGCAATAGTCTTAGATTGTCCATTTTGCACCTCTTTTTCCCATTTTAGCAAGATTTTATCAAGCGAATAAAACTAAAAAATTGTTGAAAATAACAACTAATAGTTGTATAATGATTTCAGATATTTTTTGAAAGCGAGGGCGCGAGATGAGAAAAGGATGGAGAAACCTGTTGGTATTTTTGGCTGTGTGCTTCATGCTTATGCAGACGGCAGGAAGCGCAACAGTAGCAGCTTCCGACACAGATCTGATCTACGGAGAGAACGACACGATCACGCGGGCGCAGTGGCTGCACGATTTGGTTGTGCTGTTTGATATGACGGTAGAGGAAGATAATTATCCGGACGAATATTTTAAGGATGTCACATCCGGAGATTCTTACTATGAAGACATTATGAAAGCGACGGAATTTGGGGTAATCGACATTCCGGCAGGCGGAAAAGTGGAGCCGGATCAGCCGACTACACGAGTGTTCGCGACACACACGTTGAATTTCTGTCTTGGCTATGAGCTGGACGAGAATACCGAGTATACATTCAACGACTCGGCGAAGGTTGCGTACCCGCAGGATGCCCAGGTTGCACTGAATCGCGGATGGTTCAGTCTGGTCGACGGAGAATTTTCTCCGGATGCGGAAGTGACGGAAAGCGAAGTCAGGAAGATGATTGATGACGTACAGATTGTGCGTCAATCGACAGAGATTCAGGAAGATTACGAGAACATTTATGAATTTGCGGACGGAGTTGTTGTTGTACCGGACGGGACAAGTATCAATCTCGATGAAAACAATACGGTGACCATTTATGATACTCTGACAGAGGAAATATCCGTGGGCGACAAGTTTGCAGTTTATCTTAATGGTATCCCAAAGGTTTTCGAAGCGCAGACAGTAAGCCAGGAAGAAGACGGACTGGTGATTACGACTACTGAGGCATCCGGAGACATAATCAAGGATATGGACGCGCAGGGCGTGATCGAAGCAAATCTTGCATTATCGCAGCCTGCGGAAGGCGTGTCAATCACGTACATAGAGGGCGGTACCGAGGCGGCCGCTTATCAGGACGGCGTATTCTACAAGAGTGCTCGTATTGCCGGCACAAAGGATATTAAAGCAATTAACATAAATAAGAAAATTGACGTAGGAGATGGAATAACTGCACATTTCGACTGCACTCTTTCAAAGCTGAAAATACATTATAAGGTAAAACACAAGAATCATGAGACTTATGTGGCTTGCAGCGGAAACATAGCTGTTAACGGGGGCATCAACGCGGATTTTGCAACCATGTCCGGGATATCTAAGAAAATTATGCTCGATTTCGTCCCTGTTGGCGACATCGGATCAATTGCCGTTTACGCTGTGGTGGGAGTCGACGGAAGCCTGACCGTGACTTACAGTACGGATTTTATCGCGGGTATGCAGTACACAGATAGCGATGGATTCCGCATTGTAAAAGAATTTTCAAAAAAATACTACACTGTAGTAGCAAAGATAGACGCGCGTGTTGGCCTGCGTGCGGAGGCGTCTCTGAATATTCCGGGTGTCTATGGCGATCTTTATGCAGAGGCGGGCGCGCAGGCACAATACAAAAATCAAACCTATGGAGATGGAGAAGCGCCTGTCATCTGTGAGACATTCCGCGCCTGGTTATATGCAAATGCTGGAGGATCGCTTACCATTGATTATGGTATAGATAAAAAGCACTTCCAGCTCCGCGATTCAGATAAGATATTTGATTTTGATAACAGTCCGGTTAAAGTGGTCTATCACTGGGAAGATGGAGTACAGGTGGAGACCTGCGCCCGTGAGCCGGGTGATCTCTGGTATACAACCGGCTTCAATTCCAAATATGGAGTCCCGGTTAATGGGTACAACATTAACGGTGAAGGAAAGTATGTGCCGGTGTTTACATATACAACGAGTACAGATGAATATGGAAAAGAAGTAGCTACTATTACAGGATATACCGGAAGTGCATATGCTCTTGCGATTCCAAAGGAAATTGACGGTTATAAGGTCGTTGCGATAGGGAACGGAGCGTTTAAAAACAGGGCGGACTTGCGTATTGTATCAATTCCCGATACGGTGATACTGATAAACAACAATGCCTTTTATGGATGCACATCATTACAGCAGATGACCATTCCGGATAGTGTGGCCGAAATCGGAGCCTGGGCATTTGCTAAATGTATTGATCTGATGTCTGTGGGACTGTCACATTCCGTAACGAAAATCGGAGGCGGGGCATTTGCAGAGTGTGACAGTTTACAGAATATAGAGATTCCGAAGAGCCTGACAGAAACAACGTCAGAATATGATGCCAGCATTAAATATGGTTACCATTATGGAGTATTTATGAATTGTGACAATCTCAGAAACGTTACCTTTGAACAAGGAACAACAGAGATTGCCAATGGTTTGTTTGCAAACTGCTATGGCTTGGAAGACATTGTGATACCGGATACGGTAACAGTGATTGAAGGCAGTGCATTCAGCTCTTGCCCTAATTTGACTGATATCAAAATTTCCGAGAGCGCAACAAGGATCGATTCTCATGCATTTGCAGGCTGTACTTCTCTCCCTCAGGTGGCTATTCCGGACAGTGTAACGGAAATTGGGGCTTATGCATTTGCGGGCTGCACTTCTTTGAATTCTGTAACTTTGTCTCATGGGGTTACTAAAATCGGAGGAGGCGCCTTTGCGGAGTGTGACAGCATCACGAGCATAGAGATACCAAAGAGTCTGAAAGAGACAACGTCAGAATATGATGCCACTTATAACTATGGTTATTGGTATGGTGTATTTTTAAAGTGTGACGGATTGACAAATGTCACCTTTGAAAAGGGCGCTACAGAAGTGGCTAATGGGTTGTTCGCAAATTGTTATGGGTTGAAAGAAATCACAATTCCGGATACGGTGACAGTCATTGAATCAGATGCATTTGGTGGATGCAATAACCTGACTACAGTGTCGTTGCCAGATAGCCTGACCAAGGTTGGAGGATCTGCATTTGGATCATGCGTGTCATTGGAAGAAATAATGATACCTGATAATGTGACGGAAATCGGAGCATGGGCTTTTTCGGGATGCATGAGTCTGAAGACTCTGGAATTGTCGAAGAACATTAGAAAAATCTGCGGAGGAGCTTTTGCAAAATGCGACAGTCTGGAAAGCGTGGTGATTCCAAAGAGTTTTGTAGAATCGTCTTCAGAATATAATGCAGGTGTTCATTATGGTTATCAGAGTGGTATATTTACAGAAGGACAGGGTCCGAAGAAGATCATTTTTGAAGAAGGAATTAAGAAGCTTCCACGAGCGGTTCTGGAATATTCCAGAGGGTTGACCGAGGTTGAGATACCGAGCAGTGTAACGGAGATAGACGCCTATGTGTTTAACGGATGTACAAGTCTTGAAACAGTGAAAATTCCTGATAGTGTAGAGATAATAGGAGAGGCTGCGTTCCAGGATTGCAGTGTTCTTCCTCAGATTAAATTACCAGAAGGAATTACTGCAATCAGTTCAAAGACGTTTTACAATTGCGTAAGTCTTCCGGAGATAGATATACCGGAGACTGTGACTAAAATTGGAGAATGTGCATTTGAAAATGCGGGATTAACTGCGATTGAGATCCCGAGAGCAGTGACATCTGTTGGAAACTATGCATTTAAAAAGAATCTATCTTTGGCGAAAGTGATAGTTGCAGATAGTGCAGCAACATTTGGAAATGAAGTGTTCCGTGAATGCACAGCACTTCAGGAGGTCTCACTCGGCGAGAATGTAAAATCGCTGGGAAATTATGCGTTTTATGGTTGTGATGCACTTGCTTCAATAAAGATACCGGATTCTGTAATGAATATAGGAAGCTATTGCTTTGCGGATTCTGAATTGCTGGAGAATGTAGAACTCGGCACAGGAATTACTGTGATTCCGGCATATGCGTTTGACCTCTGCCCGAGTCTGAAGTTAATTGTCCTGCCTTATCGAGTGACAAAAATTGATAAGAATGCGTTTACAAACTGCACAAACCTGACAGAAATTACTATCCCCAGAACAGTTGCGGAAATTGCGGATGAAGTGTTCAGCTATACGTCGAAAATGAAAATTTACGGCGTGACCGGAACATATGCTGAGACATACGCAAATGAGAAAGGAATCGAGTTTGTTGCCATTGACCATCCTGCGACTGCAGTTTCGCTGGATCAGACCGAATTGAAGATGCTTAAGGGCGCGTCGCAAAAGCTTGTCCTGAGTGTGGAGCCTGCGGATTTCACGGATGCTGTGAGTTGGAAGTCTACGGATGATTCAATCGTGTCCGTGGATGAGAGCGGAAGCGGAGAGATCAAAGCGAATGCTGTAGGCACAACGACAATTAAGGTGTCAGTCGGGAGGAAGAACGCGGCCTGTGCGGTCACGGTGGTACAGCCGGTGACCTCCGTATCTTTGAACAATCGCAGCCTGTCGCTGCAGGCGCTTGAGACATTCCAGCTAAACGCCTCTGTTTACCCGGATAACGCGGAG
The DNA here is from genome assembly GCA_947627645.1 of uncultured Lachnospiraceae bacterium. Taxonomy (GTDB): domain Bacteria; phylum Bacillota; class Clostridia; order Lachnospirales; family Lachnospiraceae; genus Choladousia. The sequence goes on from CANQWV010000036.1 coordinate 11,001, forward strand.
AACAAAGAGATCGAGTGGAGCTCGTCTGACGAGAAAATTGTCTCTGTAGACAAAAACGGATTCGTGACAGCGCATAAAAAAGGCAAAGCTACGATTACCGTAAAAGCGCTCGACGGAAGCGAAAAGAGCGCTACATGTGAGGTGACGGTGACAAATACGGCGCACGAGGCGGAATCAGTTGAGGCATTGGAGAGCAGTCACCCGTATGAGATGAACTGCACGGATTTCTGGACGTATACAGCTCCAGACGCGCCGGACAGCATAAAGGTCACTTTTGATCCACAGACGAGTACGGAAAAGGATTTCGACTACATTTATATTTATGACGGAGAGGGGAATGTGGTTGGCAAATTTACCGGTGATGAGCTTTCCGGGAAGGTAATTACGATTTCGGGAGACACTGTGAAGATCCAGCTTGTGACAGACGACAGTGAGGACGAAGAAACTATTGAGTGGGGCTTCCGAGTCACCAGCATCATCTCCGGCTCTGAGAAGCTTCCGCAGGAACTCATCGGAACGACCGCATACAGCAAGACCTACGGTGATCCGACTTTTGCCCTTGACTGTGTACTGACGGCTGGGGACGGAGAACTTTCATACGAATCGGACAATGAGAAGGTTGCCTCTGTCGACGCGGACGGTAATGTGACGCTTAACGAAGCCGGGACAGCGCAGATCACTGTGACAGCTTCCGCAACCGAGGACTACAAACAAACGCAGATCGTGATCAACATAGAGGTGGCAAAGGCGCAACAAAACCTGAAGCTTGATTACAGCGCGGACACGCTCTACGTGGGTGAGACGCTTAAAATAAGAGCAGACTCTGAGACAGGGAAAATCTCCTTTGCTGCGGAGCCGGAAACGGTCGCGACTGTAAGTGCCGACGGTGTGGTGACGGGCGTAGCAGCCGGTGAGGTGCGCGTTACGGTAACCTCAGCGGGCGATGAGAATTATGAGGAAGCGCAGGAGTCGGTGACGCTCACGATCATGGAGATTCCAGAGGGCAGCGTCAGTCTGGAGGACTGTGAGGTCACGCTTGCGTCTGAGATATTTGTGTGCGATGGTACAGAAAAAAAGCCGGGAGCGACTGTTTCGTATAAGGGAGCGAAACTCACAGAAGGAACGGAATACAATGTGGAATATCAGAACAATGTACAGCCGGGCACGGCGCTTGCGGTTGTGAAGGCGATTGCCGGGAGAGGATATTATGGCGTGATTGAGAAGGAGTTCACCATCAAGCCAAAGCTTCCAGAGGATGCGAAGACGATAGAGCCGTACGCGTTTAGCGATTGCGATGACCTCTACGAGGCTAACATTGGGGAGAATGTCACGGAGATCGGCGATGGAGCGTTTGCGGGCTGTGATAATCTCGAAAGCGTTTACTTTAGTGGAAACGTGCCAAAGATGGGTGAGAATGTGTTTGACGGTGTCACCGCGACGGCCTATTATCCGGCGGATGACAGCACATGGACGCTTGACGTTCTGGAAGGCTATGGCGGTAACATTACCTGGAAACCCTGGGATCCAGCTACCGGTCAGACAGCGAAGCGGAGCTTGGTCGTCTGCACGGTGAGTCTGGCGGATGAGAGCTATGTGTATGATGGCACACCCAAGACGCCTGCTGTGACGGTGACGGACGGGACGGTTATGCTCGTGAAGGATACCGACTATTCAGTGAGCTACTCTAATAACATCAATGCGGGCACGGCTTCCGTGACGGTACAGGGCGTCGGGAATTACGGAGGAACGGTCACACGGAGTTTTGCGATCGGGAAGGCGGCTCCAGTTCTGCGGTTTGTGTTGGGCAGTGTCAGCCATACCTTTGGGTATGGACCGTTTAAGAATGGCCTCAGGACGGCAGTGACGGACGGAACGGTCAGCTACAGCTCCGGCAATCTGAATGTAGCCGTTGTGGACAGCACCGGAACCGTGACGATCCGCGGGGCGGGTACCGCGGTGATCACGGCGCAGGCAGCCGAGGGCATGAATTATAGTGCAGGAAGTGCTTGCTATACGCTGAACGTGGCAAAGGCGACGAATGTCGTGACGGCGAATGATATCACAAAGACCTGGTCGAAGAAGCAGCAGAGCTTCGCGATCGGCGCGACGGCTCTCGGAGGAGCAGCGCTGAGCTATTCCTCGAATAATAAGTCTGTTGTGGTGGACGCGTCGGGCAGGGTGACAGTGCCGAAGAATTTCCTCGGCCAGGCATCTGTGACGATCCGGTCGGCGACGACAGGGAATTATGAAGCCGCGGCTAAGGTGATCACCGTTGCTGTGAATCCGAAAGGAACCTCGCTCAGGAAGTTGAAAAACAGCAGTTCGAAGAAGCTGACGGCCACCTGGAAGAAGAACGCGGACATCACGGGTTACCAGATACAGTATTCGACCGACAGTAAATTTTCTTCCGGAGTGAAGACGAAGACAATTTCCAAAAAGAAGACCGTAAAGCTGACGCTGAAGTCGCTTAATAAAGGGAAGAAGTATTATGTCCGCATCCGGACATACAAAAAGGTCGGAGGAAAGAAATACTATTCCGCGTGGAGCAAGGCGAAGAGCGTGAAGATCAAGAAGTGATGCGTAGCAAGGTGCGGTAAGGCGAAGCAAGGAGCATAGATACAGGACAGGAGGCTGATATTATGACAAATCGCGAAAAGAATGACATTGGATACAGTAAGATTTACAGGAGCAGGGTTTGCAGGGTGGCGGTGCTGCTTGCCCTGGGGCTCTGCGTCGCCGGGATGTGTGCTGTGGCGGAAGACGACACGGTTCTTGAGCCGCAGACGGAGTTCGCGGTTCAGTCGGTGGAAGCGATTGGGACAGCGCAGGTCGATACGCAACAGGCTGCGGATGAGGAACAGATTGTTGCAGATATGGGGGATATGGCTGAGACGGGCATTGCTGACGTTCCGGTGATCTTTGCTGATGAGGAAGAGGTAGGCGAGGAAAAGGCGGAGATTCTTCCGGAAGATACGGAAGTTACCACAGGAGATGCCTTCCCGGAGATATCCGTGGAAATGATCCAGGTGGCCGATAATAAAGTCGATGACGGCAGTGATCCTTCAGAAAGCGAAGCGAAGACAGCCGGCAATGAGACACCCGGAGAAGAAAACGCTGACGCAGAGTTATCCGGCGAGTGCGGCGCGCAGCCCGGCACGGTGTATTGGAGCCTCGATGAGGCCGGGATATTGACGATTACCGGGAACGGTCCTATGGCCGACTGGGAGAGTGTGGAACAGACGCCCTGGTTTTCCGAACTGGCGACCCTGAGAGCAGTTGTGATTGTGCAGGGTGTGACCTCGGTGGGAACTCACGCATTCAGCGGCGCGCAGACAGTGGAGTCTGTCGAACTGGCAGAGAGCGTAGAGTACATCGGCGCGTTTGCGTTTTTCCAGTGTGGCGGATTCGGATCGGTGACGATCGGATAGAACATATTATGGAAGAGCCGTCCCTTTATGTATGGGCGGCTCAATTTTTTGTGCTCTGGTAAAAATTAATCAGCTGTTCTGCAGATGGAGGGAGAAACTTTAGATTAGCAACGGCATAAAACAAAAGCGTGAGTATGCCCAGAAGAAATCTCTTGCGCCCTGCAGCTGTTTTGAGTATACTAATAAATGGAAAACTGACAGCGGAGAAAAAATAAAAAACTGCACATAATAAGGAGATACAGGGCGTATGGAACAGTACAAGCAGGAATTCATCGAATTTATGGTAGACTGCGGAGTCCTGAAGTTCGGGGATTTCGTGACGAAGAGCGGGCGGAAGACGCCGTTTTTTGTGAACGCGGGCTTCTACCGCACGGGAACGCAGCTTCGCAGGCTCGGCGGGTATTACGCGCGGGCGATCGAGGGGAAGTTCGGGCTGGACTTCGATGTGTTGTTTGGCCCGGCATACAAGGGCATTCCGCTGACAGTCGCGGCGACGACGGCGATCAGCGAGCTCTATGACAGGGACATCCGTTACTGCTCGAACCGCAAGGAGGTCAAGGATCATGGCGACAAGGGAATCCTCCTGGGGAGTCCGATCGTGGGCGGAGACAGGATCGTCATCATCGAGGACGTCACGACAGCGGGGACTTCGATCGCGGAGACGATGCCGATCATCCGGGCGCAGGGCGACGCCGACGTGCTCGGCCTGGTGGTGTCGGTGGACCGCATGGAGCGTGGGCAGGGCGCGAAGAGTGCGCTGCAGGAGATTGAGGAGACATACGGGATGAAGACCACGGCGATCGTCACGATGGCAGAGGTTGTCGAGCATTTATATGGAAGAGAATACAAGGGAAGAATTGTGATCGACGATGCAATAAAATCGGCAATCGACGCATACTATGAGCAATACGGTGCATAACATTTCGGGAGGTAGCATTATGGAAGAGAAAACGTACAAGGCTGTGTCAGCGGCGGGCATCATGAACCTGGTGCTTGGAGTTACGATCCTGGTGTCGGCGGTCACCTGGGGCGTCCTTCTTCTGGTCAGCGGAGGTAAGCTTCTGAAGAGCAAAAAGGATATTATTTTCTGATAGGGGCGAGACATAATGGCAAAAAAACAGCGGCAGTTCTACTCGTTTGCAGAGAAAAAATATTCGGCGAACGGCATCGCGTCGATGGTTCTGAGCCTGGTGTCGGCAGTGCTGTTCCTCGGCCTGCTTTTTGTCTCTTTCCTCTTGAAGGGGCAGGCGAACACCTGGATCGGCGCGATGGGCTTTACCGGGATTGTGATGGCGTGCTGCGGTCTCTGGTATGGATTCGCAGGCTTTAAGGATGAGTGCAGATCGTACTTCTGCAGCAAATTCGGGACGATCGTGAGCACGGCGGCTGTCGTCGGGTGGTTTTTTGTGGTGTGCATCGGACTTGCCGCTTAGGCAGACGGGGATCGAAGAGTGTTCTGTAAAACAATAACATGGATAGAAGGGGCATTGTATGGAGCAGGAGAATAGGAACGAGAGATATTTGACGGAGCGGTATCGTCTTGCGGCGGAGCGGATCCACGCGATCTGCTCAGAAGAGACGGTTCCCGCTCCTTTTTGCGATTATTTTCAGAAAACCGCGCGTTTTCTGGTGCAGATGGAGGATCTGAAAAACTGCCTGGATTCCGGTGCGGCTCAGGAGTATACGCTGCGCCAGTGGGAGCAGCTGAACAACGCGCTGTATTACGACATTCTGCCGGAGCAGTATGGTATGAGCTATGCGAACCCGGCCTACGCGGTGGCGACGCTCGGCGAAGTGCACGGGAGGATTTTGAGCTTTCTCTACACGGAGCTGCGGGGCATCATTGTGTACGCGTTTGAGCAGCGGCTGGAGGAGACAACGGTTCTTCTGGAGCTGTTCATTGAGATTTACAACCGCTTCGAGCAGGAAGAGCTGCCGGCCTACAAGGACATCCAGCAGATCGTGTACTGGTTTGTCAGCGACTACAGCGAGCTGTTTGCAGCGCACCGGACGCGCAGCGCGATCGACCCGGGCTTCGATTTCGCGACGCGGATCATCATGGATTCTGACCTGAGCGATCTGCGTTATCTGTACCGATACGGGGAGTATGTGTCGGAGAACGAGCGGAGGACGGCGGAATATCTGAACCGTCTCTCTGAGCAGCAGATCGAGGCGATGGCGAACACATTCACTGAAGGGTACCGGATCGGCTTTGTCGTGACAGGCAAGGATCTCTCGATCAAGAAGACGGTCAACATCCACTATCACCTCGGGTTCGAGCGCATGATCCGCGCGGCAATCAGGAATTTCGAAAAGATGGGGCTGCGTCCGGTCATTTACCGCGCGGCGGTCAGCACGGTGAACAAAGCGCGGAACAGACGCATCGGCTATACCGGGGCGTCCGCCAACCTGCAGTACGATTACGACCACAGGGCGGACAACGCGATCTATCTGGACAAGCGCTTCCTTGAGCGGAAGCTTGGCGTGCTGCGCAGCGTCTACGAGGCGAACCGGGAGCTTGCAAGGGAACACGCGGGTCCGGCCGTTCTCGAGGTGTTCGGCGAGACGCCCTTTATCCCGGAGGCGAAGCCGGAGGCATACCAGCTGTCGGAGAAGCAGCAGAAGCTCACGACCTGGATGCAGAGTGAGCTGGCGCAGCTTTCCAATCAGTATATCCCGGAAACGGAGCGCAGCTTTACGATCATTGCGTTCCCGCTGCCGGAGATTGGCCCGGATTATGAGGAGATCTTCCGCGAGACCGTGCGGATCAATATGCTGGACTACAAGCTGTACCAGAGGATCCAGCAGACGCTGATCGATGCGCTCGACCAGGGAGAGGCCGTGCATATCAAGGGCAGGGACGGCAACCGCACCGACCTCATGGTGGCGCTGACGACGCTGTCCGACCCGAAGCACGAGTCTCTGTTTGAAAACTGCGTGGCCGATGTGAACATCCCGGTCGGAGAGGTTTTCACATCGCCGCGGCTTGCCGGGACGAACGGGATCCTGCACGTGAAGCAGGTCTATCTGAACGAGCTGAAGTACCTGGATCTCGAAGTGAAATTTAAGGACGGCATGGTGAAGGATTACAGCTGTGCCAATTTTGAATCGCAGGAAGAGAACCGCAAATATTTCAAAGAAAATGTCCTGTTCCACCATGAGACGCTTCCGATGGGCGAATTCGCGATCGGGACGAACACGACGGCCTATGTGATGGCGGAGAAATATCAGATCGCGGATAAGCTGCCGATCCTGATCGCGGAGAAGATGGGGCCGCACTTTGCGCTGGGCGACACATGCTACAGCTGGGACGAGGATACGCCGACGTACAATCCGGACGGCAAGCAGATCATTGCCCGCGACAACGAGGTCTCGCTTCTGAGGAAGGAAGATCCGTCGAAGGCGTATTTCGGCTGCCACACCGATATCACGATCCCGTACGAGGAGATCGGCTACATCGAGGTCGTCTGCGCGGACGGGCGGAGAATCCCGCTTCTGCGGGACGGGCGCTTCGTTCTGCCGGGGACAGAGGCGTTGAACGAGCCGTTCGCGGAGATGGGGATATGTTAGCGTCTGCCATGCATGGAGACTGGGCTTTTCTTATAAAATGGGAAATGCAGCATTGACAAGGCGGAACAGAATAGGTAAAATTTAGAAGCGTGAGTGGATTCTATCACAAAAGAAGAGGAGCGGATACCATGGCAAAGGTAGGCATTGTGATGGGCAGCGATTCCGATCTGCCTGTGATGAGCAAGGCGGCGGATATGCTGGAGAAGTTTGGAATCGAATATGAGATGAAGATCATCTCGGCGCACCGGGAGCCGGACGTGTTTTTCGAGTACGCGAAGACCGCCGAGGAGAAAGGCTTCAAGGTGATCATCGCCGGGGCTGGTATGGCGGCGCATCTTCCGGGGATGTGCGCGGCGATTTTCCCGATGCCGGTCATCGGGATTCCGATGCACACGACGTCGCTGGGCGGCAGGGACTCTCTGTACTCGATCGTGCAGATGCCGAGCGGTATTCCGGTGGCGACCGTGGCGATTAACGGCGGCGCAAACGCGGGCATTCTCGCGGCAAAGATTCTGGCCACGTCGGATCCGAAGCTTCTGGAAAAGCTGAAGGCGTACGCGGCGGAGCTGAAGACGCAGGTCGAGGCGAAGGATGAAAAGCTGCAGCAGGTCGGATATAAGAATTATCCAGAAAAATGACGAGCCGTTTAAAAGGGCTGAGGATGGCGGGAGGATCGTATGGACTACAAGAAGGCAGGAGTAGATATTGAGGCAGGTTACAGATCCGTGGAGCTCATGAAGGAGCATGTGAAGCGGACGATGCGCCCGGAGATGCTTGGCGGCATCGGCGGATTTTCCGGGGCATTCTCGATGGAGGCGTTCAAAAATATGGAGAAACCGACGCTCGTGTCCGGGACGGACGGCGTCGGGACGAAGCTGAAGCTGGCGTTTTTGCTGGACAAGCATGACACGATCGGTATCGACTGTGTCGCGATGTGTGTCAACGATATTGCCTGCGCGGGCGGCGAGCCGCTGTTTTTCCTCGACTATATCGCCTGTGGGAAAAATTATCCGGAGAAGATCGCGGCGATCGTCGGCGGTGTGGCCGAGGGCTGTGTGCAGGCGGGAGCCGCGCTGATCGGCGGGGAGACGGCCGAGCATCCGGGCATGATGCCGGAGGACGAGTATGATCTGGCAGGCTTTGCGGTCGGCGTCGTGGACGAGAAAGATCTAATCACGGGCAGGGATCTGAAGCCGGGCGACGTGCTTCTGGGCATTGCGTCCACGGGCGTGCACAGCAACGGTTTTTCGCTTGTCCGGAAGGTGTTCCCGATGGAGCGGGAGGCATTGAATGAATATTATGAGGAGCTCGGGACGACGCTTGGCGAGGCCCTGCTGACCCCGACCAGGATTTATGTGAATGCGCTTCGCAGTATAAAAGAGGCGGGCGTGCGCGTCAAGGCGTGCAGCCACATTACGGGCGGCGGCTTCTACGAGAATGTGCCGCGGATGCTCCCGGACGGCGTGCGCGCGGTAATCAAGAAGGACAGCTATCCGGTTCCGGCAATCTTCCGTATGCTTGCGCAGCGGGGAGACATTGCCGAGGAGATGATGTATAATACCTACAATATGGGCATCGGCATGGTGGTCGCGGTCGCGCCCGAGGATGTCACGGCGGCAGTCGCGGCGATTGAGTCGGCGGGCGATACAGTGTACCAGATCGGCGGTATCGAGGCCGGCAAAAAGGGAGTGGTCTTATGCTGAGGCTTGCGGTGATGGTGTCGGGCGGCGGCACGAACCTGCAGGCGATCCTCGACGCGATCGCGGACGGGAGCGTCACGAACGCGCAGGTCGTCCGCGTCGTCAGCAACAGCAGCAAGGCCTACGCGCTGGAGCGTGCAAAGAAGGCCGGCCCGCGCTCTTCCCAGGCACGGATCATCGACGGTTCGCGTCGGAACATC
>CANQWV010000037.1 GCA_947627645.1 uncultured Lachnospiraceae bacterium
GAGATCTACTTCGACCGTGGCGAGAAGTACGGCTGCGGAGGCGAGGATCTGGTGCTCGCGGTTGACCGCGCGGGCGAGCAGATCAGCCTGAAAGTACATCCGGTCATGGATGAGGGCGGCACATACAAGGCGGGCATCTGGGTTCGCAATGATACGCAGGGGATCGGAACCCTGACATACGTGGATGAAAAAGGAAATTTCGGCGCACTGGGCCATGGGATCAGCGACATCGATACGGGAAAGCTTCTCGAAGTCAGCGGGGGCACGCTCTACAACGCCGATGTGATTTCAATCATCAAAGGCTCACAGGGCGTGCCGGGAGAGCTTGCCGGCGTGATCCATTACAGCGAGGGCTACAAGATCGGGGAGATCAAGGAAAACCGGAAGGATGGAATCTACGGCACGATGATCGGTTTCCCGGCGATGGCAGAAGAGATGGAGCTCTATGAGACCGCGTACAAACAGGAAGTCGTGCAGGGACCGGCGACAATCCTCTGTTCGGTGAACGGAAGCTGCGAGGAATACGAGGTCGATATCCGGGAGATCCGTCTCAACGGGAGCGATGTCAACAAGGGCATGGTGATCGAGGTGACCGACCCAAAGCTTCTGGCTTTGACCGGCGGCATCGTCCAGGGAATGTCGGGCTCGCCGATATTGCAAAATGGCCGGATTGTGGGCGCCGTGACGCACGTGTTCGTGCAGGACGCGAAGAAGGGCTACGGGATCTTCGTGGAGAGCATGCTGGGGCACTGAGAAGCACGAATGAGAATCATTTTTGTATGCCGTTCGACGATCTGGCGGGATTTGGCGGGGCTTTGACGGGATAGCAGGCGGCTTGGCTTGACAAGCTTCGCACATTTTGCTAAAGTAGTGGCGTCGAAAAATACAATTCCGTACAAAGGTTAGGCATTTATTCAGGGAAGCCGGGTGAGAGTCCCGCACGGTCCCGCCACTGTGATGCGCAGGTTGACTGCGTTAAGTCAGATCACTGAGTCTGCCCGGCACAGGTTTACGATGATGGACTTGTGTGTGTGATGCATCGGTTTGGACATACGATTTCTGTTTCCGATTCTGATGAGCACCCCTTCGTATCGGAGGGGTGTTTTTGTACTACAGAAAATGCTCAGGGCAGGTTTTTGCCTCGAGAAAAAGGAGGAAGACGTATGTTAAGGGAGAAAAGAAAAACAATTCTGGTTTCACTGGGGCTGGCAGCCTGCCTTACCATCGGGCTTGCCGGACTGACGGCGAGTGCCGATGAGGGAGCAGGCGCTGTGAGCATCACGGATATGAAGGGCCGGGAGATCACGCTGGAGCAGCCGGCGGAGCGCATTGTGGCGCTCACGGCGTCGGACTGTGAGATTCTCTATGCGATCGGCGCGGGGGACAAGCTGGTCGGACGAGGCACCTACTGCAATTACCCGGAGGAGGTTCTGGAGGTGCCGGAGGTGAATTCCGGTGATGAGATGAATATTGAGGAAGTGATCGCGCTGGATCCGGATGTGCTGCTCATGAGCGACATGGCGCAGACGGAGGAGCAGGTGCAGATGCTCGAGGACGCGGGAATCCGGGTGGTCGTCAGCGACGCGAAGGACATCGAGGGCGTGTACACGGCGATCGGGATGATCGGCGCTTTGATGGGACAGGACGAGAAGGCGGCGGAGATCGTCGACGGCATGAAGGACACGTTTGCGGAGCTCTCGGAGAAATCGACCGGCGACGGTACACAGACGGTTTACTTTGAGGTGTCCCCGCTGGAGTACGGCCTCTGGACGGCTGGGGCGAATACCTTCATGGATGAGATCGCCACGATGCTTGGCGTGAAAAACTGCTTCGCGGACGTTGACGGCTGGGGCGAGATCTCGGAGGAGCAGGTGCTGGAGCGCAACCCGGACTTTATCGTGACGATCACGATGTATTACGGCGAGGGCCCGACGCCGACCGAGGAGATCCTTTCCCGCGCGGGCTGGGAGAATGTAACCGCGGTGAAGAACCAGAAGATTCTGAATCTGCAGAACGACGAGCTCTCCCGCCCGGCTCCGAGACTGGCGGACGGCGCGAAGCTGCTGTATGATTTCATTTACGGCGAAACTGAGGAAGAGTCGGAAGCCGCGTCGGAAGTGACTTTGGCGGAGAAGTAATGCGGGATAGAAACAGGGCAGAGCAGACAGAAACGAGCGAACGATAGAAAAAGGCATGACGCAGGAGAACTTTGAATGCAAAAGCGCCCGGAACATTTTCGGCCAATTGAATATGTGGTGTTTGGCATCGTCACGCTGGCCGTGATGTGCCTCTGCGTCTGCGTCGGCAGTGTCAGTATCCCGCTGCCAGAGACGCTGAAGGTGATCTGGGGTGCGCTGACCGGACAGGAACTGACCTCAGGGCTGTCGAACTCAATCATCCTCTCAGTGAGGCTGCCGCGTGTGTTCTGCGTGGCGCTTTCCGGGAGCGCGCTCTCTCTGGCGGGCGCGGCGATGCAGGGGCTTCTGAAGAATCCGCTGGCGGACGGCTCCACGCTTGGAGTGTCCTCCGGCGCGTCGCTCGGCGCGGTGCTCGCGATCGCACTCGGGATCACGATTCCGGGACTGCCTTTCTCCGGGACGATGGTCATGGCGATTTTGTTCGCGTTTCTGTCGCTGCTGGTGATCCTGGGCCTGGCCTACAAGCTGGACTACTCGCTGTCGACGAATACGATTATCCTGATCGGCGTGATCTATTCCATGTTTATGTCAAGCCTGATGAGCATTGTGATCACCTTTGCGGCGGACAAGCTTCAGAGCATCACGTTCTGGACGATGGGAAGCCTGCAGAATTCCAGCTACAAGAATGCGGCGATCCTTCTGGCTGCGTTTGTGCTGTGCGGCGGCGTGCTGCTGCTCCACGCGCGGGAGCTCAACGCCTTCGCGGTGGGGGAGGACAATGCGCGGCACGTCGGCGTGGACGTGCGGCGGACAAAGCTGACGGTGCTGATCATGGTATCCATTTTGATCGGCGTGTGCGTCTCGATCGGCGGGACGATCAGCTTTGTGGGCCTGGTCACGCCTCATATGGTGCGTATGCTTGTCGGGCCGAACCACAGGCGGCTGCTTCCGGCTTCGGCTTTCGGCGGGGCCGTGTTTCTGCTGCTGGCCGATCTGGCCGCGCGCATTCTGCTGAATCCGCGCGAGCTGCCGATCGGCGTCGTCACAAGCCTGGTGGGCGCGGTAGTTTTTGTGTTCGTTTTCTATCAGACGAGGAAAAACTGAAGGCAGGAAAATGTCGAGGTCACGGCAAAACGCTACCACTCGATTCGGCCACGCAGCGATACTAAGTTCACGCCTCGCATTCGCTGAGTGTCGGTGGTTCGGGGACGGTTTGCCTTAGATATCGCAATATCCGTTTTGCGCCGTGGCGCGTGAGAGATAAACAGATCAGAAAGGGGTGACCGTATGCTGGATGTGAAAGAGCTCTCCGTGAGCTATGGAAGCTGTACGGTCGTCGACCGTCTGAGCTTCCACGTTTCAGAGGGGCAGTGGCTGATGATCGTCGGGCCGAACGGTGCGGGAAAGTCCACGGTGCTGAACGCGGTCACGCAGGGCGTTGCCTGCGCCGGAACGGTCTCTCTGCTTGGAAAAGATGTGAAAAGGATTTCCTCCGCGCAGCGGGCGAGGGAAATCGGAGTCCTTGCGCAGAATCATTTTGTCGGCTACGAGTTTACCGTGGAGGAGGTCGTGCGCCTGGGGCGCTACGCGTATTCTTCCCGACTGTTTGCCGGAAGGAAGGATGAGGATGAGCGGGCGGTTGACGACGCCCTTGCGCTGACCGGGATGGAGGCGCTGCGCGGCCAGTCGGTACTGAAGCTTTCGGGCGGCGAGCTGCAGCGGACGTTCCTGGCGCAGGTGTTCGCGCAGAATCCGAAGCTGCTGCTTCTGGACGAGCCGACGAACCATCTGGATCTGATCTATCAGAAGCAGGTGTTCGAGCTGATCGCGCAGTGGGTGAAGCAGCCGGGTCGGGCGGTCGTCTCAGTCGTGCACGATCTGTCGCTCGCGAAGGCGTTTGGCAGCGACGCGCTTTTGATGAACAAGGGCAGGCTCGTCGCGGAGGGCGCAGTGGATGAAGTGCTGCGGCCGGAGCATCTCAATCCGGTCTACCATATGGACGTCTGCGCGTGGATGCGGGAGATGCTGTCGCAGTGGGAAACCGTTGAATGAAGGGAGTGTACGCTGTCGGTGTATGCCCCTTTTTTGTTGCTTAGAAGTGACGTGCTTAGAAGTGATGAACGAATGATTGACACTGCGGCCTATGTTTGGTATTCTGAGAGAAATGTGGCTCATACCCGGAGAAGGCGACCGAGAATAAGAAGGAAGTGCGCGCACCTCAGGCTGGTATGGGACGTTTGAAGAAAAGGAGACGGCAATATGCCAAATTCCAGGATGATCCTGCTGACCGGGGGTTCTGCCTGCGGGAAAAGCTCTTATGCGGAGGAGCTTTGCATGAAACTTCCGTTTCCGCGTTATTACATCGCGGCGATGCGGCCGTTCGGGGATGGCAGTGAGGAGAAGATTGCGCGTCACAGGATATTGCGCAGCGGAAAGGGCTTTGAGACGATCGAGCGTTACACAGACCTGCAGGGGCTTCTGCTTCCAAAGCGGGGGACAGTCCTGCTGGAATGTATCTGCAACCTCACGGCGAATGAGATGTTTGACGAGGACGGCGCGTGGACGGACCCATACGAGACGGTCGTCGCGGGCGTCGAAGCGCTGCGCGGCCAGAGCGATACGCTGATTGTGATCACAAATGAGGTCGGCACGGACAGCCGGGCGTATGATCCGGGGACGCAGGCCTATATGGACGCGATCGGGCGCATTAACCGGACGCTTGCGCGGCAGGCGGACGTGGTCTGTGAGCTGGTCTGCGGGATTCCGCTGGAAGTAAAGGGAAGCTTGACAGTATCTGCATTTTGGACTGATAATATATTTGTAGCTCATGATGACTTTTGATGCCATAGCTTTTTATTTTGGAGGAAAACATTGTTATGTTGAGTAGTTTGCATATAAAGAATTTCAAGAGCTGGAAGGATACGGGGACAATTGAGATGGCTCCGATTACGGTCTTGTTTGGGAACAATAGTTCTGGCAAGTCAGGCATAGGTCAGTTTCTGGTTATGCTTAAGCAGACAGTTCGGCAGTCCGACCGAAAAACAGTGTTGCTGCTGAATGGAGAGCAGGCATCTGTTGATCTAGGGTCTGTGGCAGATGTGTTTTACGACCATAACCTTGATGAAAGTATGGAATTTGATTTTAGATGGAATCTGGACAAAAGAGCGACTATTGAGAATTCAGAAAAAAAGGAATTTTACAATCAGATTGAATTTGAGGGAGATATCAGGGTAAGCGATTCTGAAACACAGTATTTGGAAGTAAACCAGTTTAAGTATCAGCTGTACGACGAGAAAGAACTCAGGATGTCAGTGGGAATGAAAAAGGAGACTGCGGCAAATGGCAATCGGAATTATGTACTGATATCGGACAGCGATTTTAAAAAAATAAAAACGGGGAAAGGATGGAAGCTGACGGAACCGGTTAAATTTTATGGTTTTTCGGATACCGCTTTAGCATACTATAAGGATTCAGACTTTTTGCAGGATCTGAATCTTCATCAGGAGGATTTCTTCTCAAAGTTCTATTATCTGGGGCCAATGCGAACCAGAACAAAAAGAACATATAGCTGGTCAGGAGCCAATCCGGAAGGGGTGGGCGATGCGGGAGAAAATGCAATAGCAGCGATTTTGTCGGCAAAAAAGCAAAATAGGAAAATGAGCTTTGGAAGCCGTAAAAGATATAAAGATTTTGAAAGTGTAGTCAGCGAAGCGTTGAAAAAGCTGGGTCTGGTTGAAGAATATAGAATCGAAAAAATCGGCGACCGTCAGGATTACGAGGTAAAGCTGCGAATAAAGGGTTCGGATCGATTCGTAGGATTACCGGATGTAGGGTTTGGAGTTTCCCAGGTTTTGCCGGTGATCGTTCAGCTGTTTTATGCGCCGGATAATTCTGTGATTTTTATCGAACAGCCGGAAATACATCTGCATCCAAACGCACAGGCGCTGCTGGCTGATGTTATGATAGATGCGATCAATATGTGGGAATCGCACAGAAGACGTAAAATACAGATTATCATAGAAACACATTCAGAACATTTGCTAAGAAGATTTCAGAGAAGAATTTCCGAAGAAAAAATCACGTCATCCGAAATGAAAGCGTATTTTGCCCGGAATGATCGCAAATCGTCCAAGCTTGAAAGCCTTGAGGTTGATGATTATGGAAATATAATAAATTGGCCCGAGGGGTTTTTTGGAGATATGGAGGAGGATATGTATCAACAATCGATGAACTCACTGGAGCGCAGGATTACAGAAAGAGAGCAGGAATGAACAGCAAAATTATAATGGATACTAATGTTGCAGCAAAGGCAGCAGCTTTGCAGAAGGACTGCAGGCTGGAAGAAATGAAAATGCAGAGAAAGTGTGCGGAGTTTATCGGCGAATTTGTAAACAATCCTTCCAGCCAGCTGATTCTGGATATGAACTATGAGATAGTGCATGAATACAGAAAACGAATTCCTCATGAAACAGATCTTGGCAGAATCTTCTGGCGTTGGTTTAACACATATGTTGGGAAAATACCTTTTGAAAATATGGTTAGACTGGAAAAAGATTCTGATGGAAATTATGTTTCATTTCCTTTGGAGGAGAGAACAGAGAAGTTTGACCGAAGTGACAGAAAGTTTATTGCGCTGTCAATAGCCCATTCGGAACATCCGCCTGTTGTAGAGGCTTCTGATGGTAAATGGTATGGTTTTAGAGATGTTTTTGCGGAATATGGTGTACATATAGAGTTCCTGGACATAGATTATGCAGCTATGATGTATGAACGAAAGATTGAGAATAAAAGAAATGATGAGCTATAAACAAAAAGCTATTTAAAATTATGAGAACTGAGGGATAGACGAATGATCCTTATCATTGGCGGCGAGGGCTCCGGAAAACGGAGCTTTGCGGAAATGCTTGGATATACGGAAGAGGAGATTGCGGACGCCGTAATTGACGAGCGTCCGGTTGTGTACCATTTGGAGCGGCTGGTCTTTGCGCAGCCGGAGCAGGCAGACGCACTTCTGGATCGCCTGCTTGAGAAAGAAGTCGTGATCTGCTGCGAGGTGGGGAGCGGCATTATACCGGTTGACCGGAATGAGCGGCTGGGGCGCGAGGCGACGGGCAGGCTGTGCGTGCGCTTAGCGCAGCAGGCGCAGGCGGTCGTGCGCCTTGTCTGTGGAATCCCGATGGTGATTAAGGGAGAACTGCCGAAGAAATTATATGAAGCGGTAGAGAGACAGCTATAAGCCTTGTCTGAAGTAAGTGACAGCTTTCTGCTTCTTTATTTTTGAAAGCGGCAAAGCAGCGTTGCGGGAAACGGAGGAAATCGTGAAGTGCTCAGAAATCAGCAGGATGGTTGGTGAAAAGAAGATGAAGACAGCGGGGAAGGCTGGGGCAGTATTTTTGCTGTCCCTGCTTTTGTGTTTTGTGGTGGAATGTACAGCGTCTGCAAAGGGAAAGGCCTATGTCGCAGTATTCTATCGGACGTTCAAGGACGAGGAGGATCCGGAAGCGGCGGATGTGCGCGCGGCGCTGAATGAGGCGCTTGAGGATGCCGGAATCTCGTATCGGGAGTATGATGGGGAAGACAATCCGTTGATACAGCTGATGCAGATCGTGCAGGAGAAGGATGCGATGGTTCTCCTTGTGAACCCGGCGGAACAGGATTCCGGGGATGCAGGAGAGGAAACAGGAGAGGAAACAGGAGAGGAAACAGGAGAGGAAACAGGAGAGGAAACAGGAGAGGAAACAGAAGAGAAAACAGAAGAGAAAACAGAAGAGAAAATAAAAGAGAAAACAGAAGAGAATACTGTCGTGTATACAGAGTCGGATGTCGCCGCGAATATCATCGTGCAGACAGATGGAAGGCCGCTGATCTTCTTCGATTGTGAAATCAGCGAGGAAACGGCGGAGATGGCGGAAGAGCTTTGTGTGCTGGTGAACGCGGCGGAGTCCCAATCGGAAGCCGAGACAGAAATAGAGCTGACAAGAGCAGAGATTATTGCAGCGGAATTCCAATCTGAAGCCGAGGCAGAACAGGGAGCAGAAATCGAAACAGAAACCGAGGCCGGCGTGCCGGAGAAGAATATTCGGGGGATGGCGGAAGCAATCGCTTCCATTGCCGGAAATTATATGACCGGCGCCGGATATTTTGAAGGGCTTGAGGAGGACTGGGTCACCGACGAGTGGCGTGTGGATGTACCGTGCCGGTTTTGACATTTTATATGTCTAAACTGCTCGTTACCTTAAAGGACTGGCTTCACGTCGCTGCTCACGGAGTGACCAGTAAAAAAAGGGCAAACTTGCCTTACGTAATACATTTGCTTGTATTTGACATACAATAGTGTTATAATATTGACAGATAGAATACGAAAGGAGATGTTCTTATGGCATTAGCAACTTTAACCGCGAGAGTAGATGAAAAAGATAAGTCAAGCTTTGATAGTTTTTGCTCGAATGTCGGTTTAAATACGTCTACTGCAATTAATTTATTTGTGAAGGCAGTTTTACGGGAAAACCGTATTCCGTTTGAGATTGCCCAGACTCCGGATCCTTTTTTCTCTGAAGCTAACATGGCTTATGTAAAAAAGTCTGTGCAGGAGTTGAAAAACGGGAAAGGCACTGCTCATGAATTGATCGAGGTGGACGATGAGTGAGAAAATTTGGTCGGACGACGCATGGGAGGATTATCTTTACTGGCAGACGCAGGACAAGAAAACTCTGAAACGAATCAACCAGCTCATAAAAGATATTATATTTAGTAAATACAGAACTACAGAAGAAAGAGGAACGCTATGAAGGTTGTATTGCAGAATCTGACGAAGATATTTCCGGGGCGCGGGCGGAAGTCAAAGGGGGACGTGGTCGCGGTCAGCGATTTCAGCTTTGAGATCCCGGATGGAAAGCTGATCGGACTGCTCGGGCCGTCCGGCTGCGGCAAGAGCACGACGCTCAATCTGCTGTGCGGGCTGGAGCGCCCGACAAAGGGCAGGATCTTTTTCGGGGAGGACGATGTCACGGATCTTCCGGCGGAAAACCGGGGCGTGGGCATGGTTTTCCAGAATTACGCGCTCTACCCGCATCTGACCGTGAAGCAGAATATCCTGTTTCCGCTGGAGAACCTGAAAGGGGAAGCGAAGCTTTCAAAGGAACAGATGCTTACAAAGGCGCAGGAGGTTGCGAAGCTCGTGCAGATCGACGAGCTGATGGAGCGCAAGCCGGCGGAGCTCTCCGGCGGACAGCAGCAGCGTGTGGCGATCGCGCGGGCGCTTGTGAAGATGCCGCGCATCCTGCTGATGGACGAGCCGCTGTCAAACCTGGACGCGAGGCTGCGGCTGCAGACGCGCGAGGAGATCCGCAGGATTCAGAGGGAGACGCAGATCACGACGGTTTTCGTGACGCACGACCAGGAGGAGGCGATGAGTATCTCTGACAGGATCGTCGTCATGAAGGAGGGCGTGATTCAGCAGATCGGCAAACCGCAGGAGGTCTACGATGATCCGGTGAACCTGTTCGTCGCGAAATTCCTCGGGACGCCGCCGATCAATGTGTTTGCCGGAGAGGTAAAGGGCGGAAGATTGCGAATCGGGGAGGATGATGTGCTCGCGGCGGACGGGATAGCGGATCAGGAGGTCTATGCAGCGATCCGTCCGGAGGGCTTTGTCCTGAATGCGCAGGGCGCGTTTTCCTGTGATCTGAAGCGCGTAGAGGTGATGGGACGCGATATCAGCGTTGTGTCCACGAACAAGGCAAGCGAAAATGAAGCAATCCGCTCGATTATTGCGGCGGAGAACAAGGTGGATACAAAGGCCGCGAAGGTGCGCTTCGATCTCAAGCCGAACAAGGTATTTATTTTCGATAAAAAGACGGAGAAGCGATTGTTGTAAGAAAAGATATACTGAGGAGAATTTGAAAATATGGAAAGAAGAAGCATGAAGGGCTGGCTGTACCTGCTGCCGGCAATCCTTTTTCTGGGACTGTTTCTCGTGTACCCGCTGATCGATGTTTTCGTCTATTCCTTTGAGGAGGGGTACAATTTCGCGTCGCAGACCTACCACGGCGTCGGCGGCTACAACTACGCGTATGTCCTGCGCGACCCGTATTTTCTGCAGGCGGTGCGCAACACGTTCATTCTCGTGGTGATCACGGTGCCGTTGTCCACAGGCATCGCGCTGCTGATCTCGGCGGGCTTAAGCTCGATCAAACCGCTGCGGAATCTGTTTCAGACAGTCTATTTTCTGCCGTACGTGACGAACACGCTGGCGGTCGGCCTGGTCTTTATGATCCTGTTCAAGAAGACGCCGTATACCGACGGACTGGCAAACCTGATCCTCGGCTGGTTCGGGCACGGACCGATCGACTTCATCGACGGGCCGTATGCGGCGAAGATGTTTGTACTGTGCCTGTACACGATCTGGGTCGTGATGCCGTTCAAGATCCTGATCCTGACGAGCGCGCTGGCCTCCGTGAACCAGAGCTACTACAACGCGGCGAAGGTGGACGGCACCTCGCGCTTCCGCATTTTCGTGCGCATCACGCTGCCGATGATCTCGCCGACGCTGGTCTATCTGATCATCACCGGCTTCATCGGGGCGTTTAAGGCTTACAGCGACGCGGTGGCGCTGTTCGGGACAAACCTGAACGCGGCCGAGATGAACACGATCGTCGGTTATGTGTACGATATGCTGTACGGTAACAGCGGCGGTTATCCGTCCTACGCGTCGGCGGCCGCGATCATCCTGTTCGCGATCGTGCTGACGATCACCTGCATCAATCTGCTGGTGAGCCGGAAGTATGTGCAATACGATGTTTAGTGCACAACGGACGAACAACAGATTTGATACCCTGCCCGCAAACAAGCGCTCGTTTTCTATCTCGATGCAAGCGCCTATCACAATTCGATCGTCGCAATAGAAGCGTTTGCTCCTCACGAATTGAGCTAGCTTGCATCTCGATGACGAAAGCCTCGCATAGTTTGCTTGGCAGGGTGCAAACCCTGTTGTTCTGTGCGAAGCCGTTATGGTAAATTAGATCAGTGTGCTAAACATGAATTTCAAGTAAATGCAAGAAAAAATAGGAGTGCATGATATGGAGCACAAAACTGAGTACGAAAGAATAGAAAAGCAGGCTAGGGCAAGACGTGTGGCCACAGGCGCGCTCACATACGTGCTGCTGGCGTTCTGGGCGCTGGTCGTGCTGTTTCCGTTTTACTGGATGGTGCTGACCTCAGTGAAGAGCTACAGCGCCTACAATTCCGAGTACATACCGCAGCTGTTCACGCTGTCGCCGACGCTGCAGAATTACGTGGACGCGTTCACTGCGGTGTCCCTCGGACGTTATTTTTTGAATACGATCGTGTTCACTGTGGCGACTACGCTGCTGATGCTGCTGGTGACGGTGCTCGCGGCGTATGCGTTCGCGCGGCTTGATTTCCGCGGGAAGAACCTCGTGTTCACGCTGTTCCTTTCGCTGATGATGATCCCGAATGAGCTTGTAGTCATCACGAACTTTGTCACGATCACAAACATGGATATGCGCAATACCTTCCTTGGACTGATCCTGCCGTCGGTGACGTCGGTCTTTTATATTTATCTGTTGAAGGAGAACTTCGAGCAGGTGCCGGATCAGCTCTACTATGCGGCGAAGGTGGACGGCACATCCGATCTGAAATACCTGTGGAAGGTTATGATGCCGATCTGCAAGCCGACGATCGTGACGATCACGATCCTCAAGGCGATCGAGTGCTGGAATTCCTACGTCTGGCCGCGCCTGATCACGGACGATGAGAAATATTTCCTGGTGTCGAATGGCATCCAGGAGATCCGCGAGAACGGGTTCGGCCGCGAGAACATTCCGGCGATGATGGCGGCGGTCGTGGCGATCTCCGTGCCGCTGATCGTGATTTTCCTGATCTTCCGCAAGAGCATCATGGCCGGCGTATCGAGGGGAGGGACGAAGGGATGAGCAGATGGTTTATGAAAAACCCAGACGTTTCCCCGAATCGAAAGAGTGTTGTACGTCATGAAAATTTTGGCGATAGAGTCATAACAAAGAACGCGGCAGAGCGCACAAGAAACATGACGGGCAGAGCAGAGGAAGGATTGATAAGGACGGGAAAAGCGACGTACAGAACAAAGAAAACGTCTGTAAGAGCGGCAAGATTGCTGGCGCTGGTTTTGACGCTTCTTTTTTCGCTCACCGGCTGTCACGGCAAGCGGGAGCAGCGCACGTTTGAGATCCCGGAGACGTTCGACGAGGCCGGGAAGTACGAGATCACATTCTGGGCGAAAAACGACACGAACAAGACGCAGACCGCGATCTACAAGAAGGCGATCAGCGATTTCGAGAAGCTGTATCCGAATGTCACGGTGAATCTGCGGCTGTACACGGACTACGGCAGGATCTACAACGACGTTATCACGAATATTGCGACGGACACGACGCCGAACGTCTGCATCACCTACCCGGATCACATCGCGACGTATCTGACCGGACAAGACAGTGTGGTGCCGCTCGACCGCCTGTTCGCGGACAAGAAGTACGGGCTCGGCGGCAGCGAGCTGAAATTCGACTCCCCCACGCAGGAGGAGATCATCCCGCAGTTTCTGCAGGAGTGCGCGTTTGACGGAAACCATTATGCGATTCCTTATATGCGCTCCACCGAGGCGTGCTATGTGAACAAGACCTTTGTGGAACAGCTCGGCTATACGCTGCCGGAGACGCTGACCTGGGATTTTGTCTGGGAGGTCTCGGAGGCTGCGATGGAGAAGAACGCAGACGGCACGTTTGCGCTTAACGGGCAGAATGTGCTGATTCCTTTTATCTATAAGTCGACGGACAATATGATGATCCAGATGCTGCGGCAGAAGGAGGCCGGCTACTCGACGGACGCCGGGGAAATTCAGATCTTCAACGATACGACGAAGGAGCTTCTGGAGACGGTCGCGGAGCATGTGAAGAGCGGTGCGTTCTCCACGTTCAAGATCTCCGGCTATCCGGCGAACTTCCTGAACGCGGGGCAGTGCATCTTTGCGGTCGACTCCACGGCGGGCGCGACCTGGATGGGCACGCACGCGCCGCTTCTGGACATCAGCGAGGACAAGCTGGTCGAGTTTGAGACGGCGGTCATGGAGATCCCGCAGTTCGACCCGGAGCACCCGCAGATGATCTCGCAGGGGCCGTCCGTCTGTGTGTTCAACAAGGCGGACAAGCAGGAGGTGCTGGCTTCGTGGCTGTTCGCGCAGTATCTGCTGACGAATGACGTGCAGATCGCCTATTCGCAGACCGAGGGCTATGTGCCGGTGACGAGCAAGGCGCAGGAGAGCGGGATTTATCAGGATTACCTGCAGCGCGAGGGCGAGGACAACGCCACCTATTACGATGTCAAGCTGCAGGCGGCGAAGCTGCTTCTGTCGCATACGGACGACACCTTTGTGACGCCGGTGTTCAACGGTTCTGCCTCTCTGCGCGACGCGGCCGGACAGCTGATCGAGACGACGACCAAGTCTGTCCGCAGAAAACAGACGGTGGACGACGCTTACTTTGAAAAACTGTACGAGGATACGGCGTCCTTGTATCATCTGGATCAGGGGAGCGCGCAGATGGATCCGGACACTGCCGGCGCAGAGACAAAGGATCTTGGCCCGCTGCCGCTCACGTCAAAGCTGCTGCTCGTGGCACTTGCGGCGGCCTGGGCGCTGATCGCGGGGTATCTGCTGTGGTCGGGTTGTAAGAAAAGAAAGAGCTGAGGCGGCCCGCGAGGTTGTGTGGCAATTGTATTTTCTCCTGGCAATTCCTTGAAGCTTATGCTATACTTTAAAAAATATATTTGAATCTGCAAACTACTGATTTGCACACCGACAGAAGGAGGCATACGATGAGAAAGCGAAAATTTCCAGTGGGGTCGTTACTGGCACTGCTTGCGTGCATATGGATGATGCTCGCAGGCGCGGCTGCGGCTTCGGAGACTGACCTTGTATACGGCACAGGGGACGGGATCACGAGGGCCGAGTGGCTGCACGATCTGGTGGTCGTCTTCGATATGACGGTCGAGGAGGACAATTATCCGGACGAATATTTTACGGACGTCACGTCGGAATCAGGAAACGAATATTACAGGGACATCATGGTTGCGACGGAGTTCGGCGTGGTGGACGTGGAGGCCGGAGATGAGCTGAAGCCGGACGACCTTGCGACGAGGGAATTCGCGGCGCATACCATGAATTTCTGTCTCGGCTACAGGCTGGAGGCGGAGGAATATCAGCATACGCTGAGCGATGCGGCTGATGTGAACGAGCTGTACATGATGGACGTACAGGTCGCGCTCAACCGCGGGTGGTTCGCGCTCTCGGACGGGGCGTTCCAGCCGCAGGCCGCGGTGACGAAGGCCGAAGCGGAGACTATGTTCACGGACGCGCAGGCCGTACTGGCGGCGGACGTGATCGATGAGAATCATACGAATACCTACACATTTGCAGATGATGTGACCGAGGTGCCGGACGGCACGAGCTATCTGTTCGGCGAGGACGGCACGACGGTCGCAATTTACGACACATCTATCGATATTCAGAAGGGCGGAACGTTTGCCCTTTATCAGAATGGAATCCCACAGATCTATACGGCGCTCGACGTGACGGCGGACGAGGAGCAGGATGCGCTCGTCGTGACGATGGAGGCTGTTGACGCGGAGGCTGCGCAGGACGCGATAACGGCGGCAGACGCGGAAGGCTATGTGGACGCGGACCTTTCTCAGGTGGTGCCGGCGGAAGGCGTGGAAATCACCTACATAGAGGGCGGCACGGAGGAAGCGGCGTTTGCGGACGGTATCGCGTACACGAGCCCGATCGCGAACCATGAGGTGCCCATCAAGGCGGTAAAGCTTAAGAAAACGTTTAATCTGGGCAGCGGACTGAAGGCGAGCGTCTCCGCGACCGTGTCAAACGCGAAGCTCGGATATAAGGACAGGGGACCGTTTGATGTGACGGTATATCTCAAGGGAGACCTGATTACGTCGGGCACGATCAGCGGAAGCTCAGAAGACATCGTGGGGAAGGAATTCACACTCGGCTCCATACCGGTGGCGGGGATAGGGAAGATTGAGCTCATCGCGATCGCGTCGGCAGACGGCTCGATAACGCTGACCTGCACGAACGGGTTTGACGTCGGCGTGGAATACACCTCCGAAAATGGCTTCCGTGTGATTCCGAGCTTCTGGAAGAAGTCGTTCCGCCTGGAGGCGAAGGTGAACGCGCAGCTTGCGGTAAAGGCGCACGCGGAATTCAACATAATTGTGATGGAGGGGCAGGTGACGGCCGAGGCCGGCGCGAAGGCGGAATTTTACCATGTCGAGTACGGGGACAGCCTGAAGCCGTTTGTCTGCGACGATTTCTTCGGGTGGCTGTACGCGGAGGTAGACGCGGATATGCGTGTGGGCTTCCGGAAGGGCAAAAAGCACGTTACAATCTTCAATGAGAAAAACAGCCCGGTGCGTCTGGCGTACCACTGGGAGGACGGCGGACGGACGTCGAAATGCTCGCGCGCCGAGGACTTCGCCGACAAGAAGGGCAGAAGGCCAAGATACACGACGGTGGGGAATTCCCGTTACGGAAGCTCCGGGGACGGTTATTACATCGACGCGAGCGAGAAGGTCATCCCGGTCTACACGTATGAGACCAGTACGGATGAAAACGGCGACACCGTGGCGACGATCACCGGGTACACAGGGAACGCGTACGCGCTGCAGATCCCGGATGAGATCGACGGATATAAGGTGGTCGCGATTAAGAGCTTCGCTTTTGAGAAGCGAAGTGATCTGTATACGCTCTCGATTCCGGACACGGTGACAGAGATTGGCGCTTCTGCGTTCAGCGGCTGTACCAACCTGTCGGAGGTGAAGCTGTCGAATAATCTGGTGAAGTTTGGATCTCATGTTTTCAAATCTTGTAAGAGCCTTACGAGCATACACATCCCTAAGAGTCTGAAAGAAGGGGGATACAGTTATTTGGGTGCGTTTGCAGAGTGCAGCGCGCTGGAGCACGTGACGTTTGAGGAAGGGACGACACGGATAGCAAACAGTCTGTTTTGCGGCTGCGACGGTCTGAAGGAGATTACGATTCCGGACACGGTGACGCTGATTGACAGCATGGCTTTCGAGAATTGTATCAATCTGAAAAGCATCGTGGTTCCGGAAAGTGTGACAAAGATAGAGGGATATGCATTTGATGGCTGTACGGGTCTTACGAAGGTGGAGATTGGAGATTCGGTGACGGAGATTGGCAGTTCTGCGTTCAGCGGCTGTACCAACCTGTCGGAGGTGAAGCTGTCGAACAATCTGGTGAAGTTTGGATCTCATGCTTTCAAAGCTTGTAAGAGCCTTACGAATATACACATCCCTAAGAGCCTGAAAGAAGGGGGATACAGTTATTTGGGTGCGTTTGCGGAGTGCAGCGCGCTGGAGCACGTGACGTTTGAGGAGGGGACGACACGGATAGCAAACAGTCTGTTTTGCGGCTGCGACGGTCTGAAGGAGATTACGATTCCGGACACGGTGACGCTGATTGACAGCATGGCTTTCGAGAATTGTATCAATCTGAAAAGCATCGTGGTTCCGGAAAGTGTGACAAAGATAGAGGGATATGCATTTGATGGCTGTACGGGTCTTACGAAGGTGGAGATTGGAGATTCGGTGACGGAGATTGGCAGTTCTGCGTTCAGCGGCTGTACCAACCTGTCGGAGGTGAAGCTGTCGAACAATCTGGTGAAGTTTGGATCTCATGCTTTCAAAGCTTGTAAGAGCCTTACGAATATACACATCCCTAAGAGCCTGAAAGAAGGGGGATACAGTTATTTGGGTGCGTTTGCGGAGTGCAGCGCGCTGGAGCACGTGACGTTTGAGGAGGGGACGACACGGATAGCAAACAGTCTGTTTTGCGGCTGCGACGGTCTGAAGGAGATTACGATTCCGGACACGGTGACGCTGATTGACAGCATGGCTTTCGAGAATTGTATCAATCTGAAAAGCATCACGGTTCCGGAAAGTGTGACAAAGATAGAGGGA
The DNA here is from genome assembly GCA_947627645.1 of uncultured Lachnospiraceae bacterium. Classification (GTDB taxonomy): domain Bacteria; phylum Bacillota; class Clostridia; order Lachnospirales; family Lachnospiraceae; genus Choladousia. Next base: position 17,184 of record CANQWV010000037.1, read on the forward strand.
TTGGCATTTGATGGCTGTACGGGACTTACGAAGGCGGAGATTAGCGGTTCGGGGACGGAGATTGGCAGTTCTGCGTTCAGCGGCTGCACCAAGCTTAAAGAAGTAAAACTGCCGAAATACCTGAAAACGATAGCGCATAATTTGTTTTCCAACTGTGCGGATCTGCAGAAGATTGAGATTCCGGATACGGTGGAATTGATTGAGTATTCTGCGTTTGCGGGTGCGGGTCTGACGACGCTGGAGATTCCGGATTCTGTGAAACGAATAGATAGAGATGCGTTTAAGGACAATATAGCGCTCGCAAAGGCTGTGATTCCGGGCAACGTGGAAACGCTTGGAGATGCGGTATTCCAGGGCTGTGTCGCCCTGACCGACGTCTCGCTTGGGGATGGCGTGAGAACGCTTGGAAGCAATGCGTTCTATGGCTGCGACGCCCTGGAGGCGATCAAGCTGCCGGATACGGTATCTTCGATCGGCACATACTGCTTCGCGGAGTGCGACGCGCTGGCTTCTATACACCTGGGGACGGGGATCACGAAGATTCCGGATCACGCGTTCCACCAGTGCCCGAAGCTCGTGAGCATCGTACTTCCGTACCGTGTGACGACGGTGGAGGCCAACGCGTTCACGAACTGCACGGGGCTTACCTCGGTCACGATCCCGAGGTCTGTCACAGCGATCGCGGATATGACCGACAATGCCAAGACAGTGTTCAGTTATCCGACCAAGATGACGATCTACGGCGTGAAGGGAACCTATGCGGAGGAGTACGCCGAGGCGAAGAGCATCAAGTTCGAGGAAAACACGCAGCTGGCGACGTCGGCGAAGCTGAACAAAGAAGAACTGACGCTTACACTGGGAAGCAGCCACACGAAGGAGACGCTTGCGCTCACGGTGGAGCCGGAGAATTTCACGGACGAGGTCGGCTGGAAGCTGTCAAATAACGACGGCGTCATTACGCTGGACGATTCCGGTCTGGTCACGGCGAAGAAAGTCGGCACGGCGACTGTGCGCGTGACGGTCGGCGACGAGCTGGAGGCGTTGTGTGAGGTGACGGTGGATCAGGCGCCGACATCGGTCTCCCTGAATTCGATGTTGAAAACGGTGGAGGCTCTGGAGGAATTCCAGCTTGAGGCGACGGTTAAGCCGGAGACGGCCAACAATAAGGAAGTAGAGTGGAGCACATCCGACGAGAATGTGGCGACGGTCAGCGCGACCGGTCTGGTAAAAGCGGTCGGAAAGGGCACTGCGACCATCACGGCGAAGGCGCTTGGCGCTGAGAATGTGAAAGGTGAGTGCAAGGTCACGGTCGGGAACAACGGCACTGTGGCAGAAGCTCTGACGGATCTTGAAAGCCCGCATCCGTATGCGAGCAGCTGCACGGATTTCTGGATCTACACGGATCCGGACGGGGCGGAGCGCCTGTCGCTTGTATTTGACGAGAGGACACTGCTGGAAGACGGCAATGATTTCCTTTACATCTACGATGGAGAGGGAAATGAGATTGGGAAGTACACCGGGACAGAGCTTGCCGGAAAGACGGTTGAGGTGCCAGGCAGCACCGTGAAGCTCAAGCTTGAGACAGACGGCAGTGCAAACAAATGGGGTTTTGCCGTGGTCGGCTCCGGAGAGACCGGGGGAGATACGGAAAAGGAAGACCAGGTATTAAGCGGCACGGAGACCTATGAGAAGGTGTATGG
>CANQWV010000038.1 GCA_947627645.1 uncultured Lachnospiraceae bacterium
CTTCCCGCGCAGCTTTTTCGACGGCGTCCACCTTGTCCGGGAATGCGTCGACGCCTGCTTTTACGGAGGCCGCCAGGGTCTCGGCGTTCGTGCCGAAATAGTGGTGCATATGGGTGCAGAGATCCATCGCGCCGCCATCGCAGACTGCGTGGTGAAGGCCGTACTGACCTTTCAGAATGTCGCGGACCTCTGGATTCAGCATTCCGGGGATTCCGTTGATTTTGTTGTAGGCTGTCATGACTGCCTCGGCATGGCCGTCGCAGATGCACCTGCGGAACGGTTCCAGATACAGCTCATAGCGGTTTCTGGGATCGATTGACGACGACTTGCGGCCTCGTCCGACTTCTACGTTGTTTGCGTAGAAATGCTTCAGGGTGGCGGCGATACGAAGATGATGCTCCGGATCGTCGCCCTGCATACCCTGGATGTAGGCAGAGGCCATGACCCCGGTCAGGAGAGGATCTTCCCCGTAGCTCTCCTCGTTTCGGCCCCAGCGCGGATCGCGCTCCAGGTCCACGGTCGGTGCCCAGCGGCTTAAGCCTCCGTGCGGATGGCGGTGGAAAACAACACGGGCCTCTGTGCCGGTCACTTCGCCTGCCTCGCGGATCAGCTCCGGATCCCAGGTGGCGCTCATGCCGATCGGCTGAACGAATGAGGTTGTGATATCCGGTATGCCGGAGCCGTTCTGGTCGTTGCGGTTCACTACGCCGTGAGCCGCCTCGCCGCCCACGGAGAAGCCGGGGATTCCGAGCCGTTCGATCGCGGGCGTGGTTGTCGCGAAGCAGCGCAGCTTTTCGTCCATTGTCATTTCTCCAAGCAGCCAGTCCAGGCGCTCCTCGATGGACAGGGTCGTATCAAATAAAGGGTTGCGCATGATTCCATCTCCTCGTATGCATGATTTTCGTGTTTAATGCACATTATCGAATAGCCGGACGCCCTCGCAGGGATTGGTCAATGCCCCGGCAAACCCGCTTCCGCTCGTTACGGTCACGCAACGGCACTAAGCTCATGCTGCGCGTTCGCTAAGTGCCGGCGGACCTCTACGGTTTGCCTTAGGCACCGCCAATCCACTGCACGGGCTGTGTTGTGGCATGAGATAGAAGCCATTACACACGCTGGCAGCGTCCGGCTGCGCAGTACTCCTACGCACAGAACAAAAGCATGAGCGGTCTGACAAGCAAACCTGCGAGATTTTCGTCATCGAGATGCAAGCTAGCTCAATTCGTGAGGAGCAAGCGCTTCTATCGCGACGAGCGAATTGTAATCAGCGCTTGCATCGAGATAGAAAACGAGCTTAAGTTTGCGTTCAGACCGTGCCATGCGTTGTTCGTCCGTTGTGAATTAAACACGAATTAGTTCCGAAAAAAGGGATTGACACCCTCAGATATCAATCCCTTTTCCTATTATCTTCTGTCACACCAAGCGACAGATCTCAGCCATTTCTGCTTACTCTGCGATGTAACCGGAAACGAATGCGGTCATCTCGGCGTTTGCCTCTTCCATGCCGTTTGCTTCCAGGTCAGCAACCATAGCGTCCCAGTTGTCGTCGAACTCGTCCGTCGTGCCGGTTACGCACTTAACAAGGCCCGGCCATGCGATCTCGTCCAGGATGGAGATCTTGTCAGACAGCTCCTGCGGCGGCTGCAGAGCCCATACCGGCGGGAACGCCGGGGTCTCGAACTCATCCGGCTGCGGGAAGATGTCGATCAGCATGTCAACGCCCCATGCCTCGCAGGCGGCCTTCTGCTCTTCGTTGTAAGCAGCGATGATCGTCTCGCGGGTATTCGGGGTGTACGGTGTGCCGTCCTCAGCGGTAGCGCCGTCGCCGTAGTTCGGGAAACCGTTGAAGTTGCGGATACCGGTCTTCTTGGAGTAGTCCGGATCGGTCTGGGAAGCGGTGATCTCTTCCTCAGTGCGGTAGCGGTTGCCGTTCTCGTCGATCTCGTAGTTCACGCCCTCAACGCCCCAGTTGAACAGGATCTGTCCTTCGTCGGAGCAGAGGTAGTCGAGGAATTTGACCGCACGAACCGGATCCTCACAGCTCTTCGTGATCGCCATGCCCCAGCCTACCTGCAGGCCCTGGTACATAAGGGTCGGAGCCTTGTCTTCCGCATAAAGCGTGACAGGAAGCGGAGCGTAGGTCTTGTCAACCTTGCCGTCGCTGATCAGTACGGACTCAGCTGCCGCATAGTCCCAGTTCGCGTCTGTGATCGCAACCACGCGGCCGCTGGACAGCTTCGCAACATAGTCGTCGTGTGTCTGCGTAGCGAAATCCGGATCAAGGATGCCTTCGTTGTACATTCTGCACAGCCAGCGGAAGTATTCCTTCTCGTCGTCGCTTGCGTGCTTGTAGTAGAAGTTGTTGTCGTCGTCGTAGATCCACTGGCCGTTGTCCGGCTTCGCGTCTGCGATGAAGCCAGCCGGGTTGCCCAGCGTGATCATCCAGTGCCAGTCAGACGCGCTGATGCTGATACCGATCATGTCAAGGCCGTCGTCGGTCTGCGGATGAGCCTCGAGGTACTGCTTGATCAGAGCCTCGTACTCCTCGATGGTCGTCGGGTACTTGTAGTCGTTCTCTTTGATCGCCGCCCACTGGATCTGGCAGGTACCGCCGGTCTGCAGCGTGGTAGCGCGCGTGTCCGCGTAGGAGAGCTGATAAATGCCAGGATCGTCCGCGCTCCATTTCAGCTTCTCAAACTCGTCGCCGTACATCTTCTTGATGTTCGGGCCGTACTCCTCGATGAGGTCGGTCATGTCGACCAGGGCGCCCGCCTCGTACAGGTCGGTTGCGGAACCCTTCGCGAAGATGAGATCCGGATAATTGTCTTCCGCGATCATCAGGGCGACGTCCTCCGCCTGTGTGCCGTCCGAGGTACCTACCGGGTAGGTAACGTCCAGCGTTACGCCGGTCGCTGCGGTGATCGCCTCAGAAACCGGGTTGTCCCATGCGTTGTTCGTGCCGTCTGCGTCGTAATACGTGAACGTGATCGGCTCGAGCGCTTCATCCGCATGGACAGCAATTACGGAGCCGGACATGGAGCCGGTGACCGTCGCTGCTGTAAGTAACAGTGCCAGTGCTTTTCTTTTTTTCATTTTGTTATCCTCCTTTATTTTTATATAAGATTCCCGACAGAGCGGGACTTATATCAAGATAGATCAGTCCTTCACAGAGCCGACGGTCATGCCGCCGATGAAATACTTCTGAAGGAACGGGTACACGATGACGATCGGGACGGTCGCTACGATCGTGACCGCCATACGCACCGACATCGGCGTGATCGCGGCCGTGCGGTTGGAGGCGCTGTGCGGGTCGATCTGCACCGTCGCCTGCGACATGATCTCATACAGCTTGTACTGCAGGGTCGGGAGCTTCTTCGCGTACAGATAGGTGTCCATGAAGGAGTTCCACTGGCCCACCGCGTAGAAGAGTGCGACCGTCGCGATCACGGGTTTGCACAGCGGCATGATGATCTTGTACCAGACCTGGAAGTCGTTCGCACCGTCGAGCACCGCCGCCTCCTGCAGCGCGTAGGGCAGGCCGTCGATATAGGAGCGGACGAGGATCATGTTGTAGACCCAGATCATGCCCGGCAGGATGTAGACCATAAAATTGTTGCCCAGCTTCAGCGTGCGCATGATCAGCAGGTATTCCGGGATCAGGCCGCCGCTGACGTACATCGTGACGACGAACAGCAACGTGAAGGGCTTGCGGAAAATGAAATCCTTGCGGCTTAAGGTGTACGCGAGCATGGCCGTGCAGATGACGCCCAACAGGGTGCCGATGATCGTCTTGAGCACCGAGATCACGAACGGCATCGCGATGCCGCCTTCCTTAAACACGTAGCGGTAGTTGCTCAGCGTGAAGACACGCGGGATGACGAAGTTGATGTTGCGCACGGTATCCGTCGCGTCGTTGAACGAGATCGCGAGCACGTTCAGGAACGGATAGAGCGTGATGACCATCAGGAAGATGAAGAATACGAGCAGGAAATAATCGAACCATGTTTTTTTCTTTTTGACTGCCATATTTCCACCTCCTTAAATCAGCTTGTCCTCGCCGATCTTGCCGGCGATCTTGTTGGCGATCAGCAGAAGCGTGATGCCGATGACGGACTGGAACACGCCGATCGCGGTACCGAGGCCGTAGTCGCTGCTGCCGATACCACGGGTGTACGAGAACCAGGAGAGAACCATCGTGTGATCCTGCACCAGAGGATTGCTCAGAAGCATCTGGCGCTCCATTCCTACGCCGAGGATGCTGCCGATGCTCATGATCGTCATGACGACGATCGTCGGGCGGATGCCCGGAAGCGTGATGTGCCAGATCCGCTGGAAGCGGTTGGCGCCGTCCATCTCGGCCGCTTCATAGAGCCCGGTGTCGATCCCGGCCATCGCGGAGAGGTAGATGATCGCGTTCCATCCGACCTCCTTCCAGCAGTTGATGATGACGATGACAACCCAGATCACCGGGGAATTCGTGCTCATCAGATGGAACCTGGTGTTGAACAGGGTATCGATCACGCCGCCGTCGTTAAAGATGTTCTTCGCGATGCTGGCGATGATGACCCATGACACGAAGTGCGGCAGGTAGGAGATCGTCTGCGACAGCTTCTTCGTGCGGGCAAACTTCAGCTCATTGAGCAGGACCGCGAAGCCGATCGCGGACACTGTGCCGACGACGATATCGAGGATGCTCGTCCCGAGTGTGTTGATCATGACCTGTGTGAAGAGACGGTCATTGAATGCCTTGGTGAAGTTCTTGAATCCGGCGAAGGTGCGCTCCCAGATGGGCAGCGAGAAGGTTGCCGGCTTGACCTCCTGGAAGGCCATCGTCCAGCCCCACAGGGGTATGTACTTGAAAATGATGACCCACACGACAAAGGGCAGCGACATCAGCAGAAGGTATCGCTGGCGCCAGAGCGTCTGAGGGGTGAACTTTTTCTTCTTCACCGCAGCTCCTTGTTGTTTCTTCATGTCTCTTTCCTCCTGAAATAAATTGCAGTTAGCTTGAAATGAATTGCACTCAATTTGGCTATATCGCTATTATAAATTATTTTTCCTGTTCAGACAACTATAAATTTTGACGATGTCAATAAAAATTTTTTGGCAATTTTTGTTGCTTTTGCTGAAATGGGATGATATAGTAAGAGCGATGAAAGGAAAAAGATATCTGATTTATATAATTAAGAAAGGATGCAGAAACGTATGTATGATATGAAACCGTATCTGGAAGAGATCGACCGCGTGATCGGGCAGGGCCCGTATCACGACGACTGGCAGTCGATTGCCGCCTATCGCGTTCCCCAGTGGTATCAGGAGATCAAATTCGGGATCTTCATCCACTGGGGTGTGTTCAGCGTGCCTGCCTTCGCCAACGAGTGGTACCCGAGGAATATGTACATCAAGGACAGCCCGGAGTACGAGCACCACAGGGAGACGTACGGGCCGCACACGCAGTTCGGCTACAAGGATTTTATCCCGATGTTCCGTGCGGAAAAGTTTGACCCGGAGGAGTGGATCGGGCTGTTTGCGCGGGCCGGGGCGCAGTATGTGGTTCCGGTGGCGGAGCACCACGACGGATTTCAGATGTATAAGAGTGAGATTTCCGGGTGGAACGCGGCGGACATGGGGCCGAAGCGCGACGTGCTCGGAGAGCTCTCAGAGGCGGCGCGGGTGCACGGGCTGGTCAACGGCGCGTCCTCTCACCGCGTGGAGCACTGGTTTTTCCTCGGGCACGGGAGAGAATTTGAGAGCGACATCCGCGGGGAACTGGAGCGCGGGGATCTGTACTGGCCGTCGATGCCGGAGGCGGATCTGTTCGACCTGTTCAGCGAGCCTGTCCCGACGGAGGAATTTCTGCAGGACTGGCTGGTGCGCACCTGCGAGATCATCGACCGCTACCGTCCGCGCATCCTGTATTTCGACTGGTGGATCCAGCATTCCGCGGTGAAGCCGTATCTCAGGAAGCTGACGGCCTACTATTATAACCGCGCGGCCGAGTGGGGCGTGCCTGTCGTCATCAATTATAAGCACGACGCGTTTCCGTTCGGGACGGCTGTGCCCGATGTGGAGCGCGGGCAGTTTTCGAGTGCGCAGACCTTTGCCTGGCAGGCGGACACGTCGATTGCGCTGAATTCCTGGTGCTATACAGAGAACAATCAGTTTCGGAAGGCGGCGGAGCTGATCCAGGTGCTCGTGGACGTCGTGAGCAAGAACGGACGGCTGCTCCTGAACGTGGGGCCGAAGTCGGACGGGACGATCTGCGAGACGGAGCAGCAGGTGCTCAGGGAGATCGGCGACTGGATGGATATTAATAAAGAAGCGATCCGTGGCTCCCGCCCGTGGAAGATCTGGGGTGAGGGCGAGGCGAAGACGGAGGACAGGAAGTTCTCCGAAAACACCGACCCGGGCTACACGAGCGGCGATTTCCGCTTCACGGCGGCGGGCGGGTGCATTTACGCGGTTGCGATGGTGTGCAGTGAAGATGGAAAATACTGCATCAAATCCCTGCGTAAGTCGGGCGACGAGAACGCGAACCTGAGCTTTCAGGGTCTGATCCGGCGCGTCCGGGTGCTCGGCTGTGAAGAGGAGCCTGCGTGGAGGCAGACAGAAGAGGGACTGCGGATCGAGACAGGCTTCCGCAGCGATAAGCCGGTGGTGTTCCGGATTGAGGCAGAATAAAGAAAGCGCCAAACATTAGGTTACGTTTCGGATTCAGCCGCGCGTGCATTTTCGATTTTCGCGATCTGCTCCACCGCGTAATTGTAGATGAAGCGGTAGTCGTCCTGCGAATAGTGGATCCCGTCGAGCGTCGGAATCTCCGCGGCCTTGATCTGGGTGTAGCTGTCCAGATAGGTATCCGGGGACAGCTCGCGCAGATGGTCGTTGAAGTCCGCAATCTCCTCGTTTGTGATGTTGTGGCACACCTCCGGGTCGATCGGGTTCACCGACAGAAAATAAAAATGTGTGTCGGAATATTCCGAGAGCAGGGATGTGTACAGCTCTATATACCTGTCCAGATTGTCATAGTCGTTGACGCCGAAATTCAATACGACGACCGAGTCCGGGTGGGCGCTGATCGCGGCGCGCATCTCGTCCAGGCCGGTTTCGACAAACCATTTGTAACCTTCGCCCGCGGCGCCGATGTACACGTCGTCGTTGGCAACGGCTCTCTGCATACCGAGCGTCCGCGAATCGCCGATCCAGATCACCGAAGGGACGGGCTCGGACAAGGTTGTGCCGGATGAGGCCGTATCGGAGAAAGCTGGGGATGTCATATCCGATTCCGCGGTATTCCCGGTCTCCTGCGATGCTGTTGCCTCTGTGTTTGCACTTGACTGTTCTTCGGCAGCGCTCTCCCGCAACGCCTGGATGACGGCGTCTGCCTCGGATTCGACGCTTTCGCGCGGAGCGGGGAGCAGCTGGTCGCGAAACTGCCAGGTCAGGAACCCGGCGAGAAGTCCGAGCGCCGCGATCCCGAGAACCGACAGAAGGACGCCAAGGATGGTCTCTTTCTTCATATAATAAGTCCTCTCATAAAAATCAAACAGTTGAATCCATGCTGAAGTCTACTATACCATACAAATCAGAAATGTCAAATGATATCATGTGTGAGATTTCGACAAGGCAGGGATGCGGCGTCATTTTTTGAAAAGGAAGATGGTTTTATGTCTTTGTTACTCGTCAGAAACGATATTGTAAACGTCCAGGCAGACGCGATCGTCAATCCGGCGAATCCGCAGCTTGTGCAGGGCAGCGGAACGAGCCGCGCGATCTATCTTGCCGCGGGGGAGGAGAAGCTTGCTGCAGCCTGCGCGCACATCGGGCACTGCGGGCTGGGAGAGGCGGTGATCACGCCTGCGTTCCAGCTTCCGGCAAAGTATATCATCCACGCGGCCTGTCCGGCGTGGGAAGACGGAACGCAGGGGGAGGCGGAGCTGCTCAAACATACTTACACGAGCGCACTGCTTCTCGCCGCCAAATACCAGCTGGAGAGTATCGCGTTTCCGTTGCTGTCCGCGGGGAATTACCGCTTCCCGAAGGAGGTGGCGATGCAGACGGCCGTAAACGCGATCAGCAGTTTCCTGATGGAGCATGAGATGACCGTCTATCTGGTGCTGTACGACCGCAGTTCCGTCTCGGTCAGCAAAAAACTGTTCGCGGAGATCAGCGAGTACATCGACGACCATTACGTGACGGCGAAGGACGAGCGCTATCCAGGGGCGCAGCGCGGCCGGAGGATGGAGGCGCTGTGGGAGGAGCAGCGTCTCAGGGCCAGGATGGAAGAGGAGCAACAGCGTCTCAGAGCCAGGGTGGAAGAGGAATCGTCCTTCGGAGACACGGCGGATGAGGAGCAGACATTTCGAAGCTCGCTGCCCGCACCGAAGAAAAGTCTGGAAGAGCGGATGCGGCAGATGCAGGAATCCTTCTCGCAGATGCTGCTTCGTCTGATCGATGAGAGGGGATTGAGCGATTCCTACGTGTATAAGAGAGCGAATGTTGACCGAAGGCATTTCTCGAAGATCCGAAACGACGTGGAATACTGTCCGAGCAAGAAGACAGTTCTGGCGTTTGCGGTCGCCCTGGAGCTCACGCTGGAGGAGACGGGGAATCTGCTGCAAAGCGCCGGGTTTATGCTTTCGAACAGCTCCAAATTTGACGTGATCGTTCGGTACTTTATCGAATCCCGCATCTACGACATCTATGAGATCAACGCAATGCTGTTTGCCTATGGGCAGCCGATTCTGTGCTGAAGCGGAGCCGTTGTCTGGCAGATATATGAGACATACATAAGAATATCTTTGGAAGCTTTTGAGAAGAAACGCTTCCGAAGGTATTCTTTTTTTGCGCAGTATGGAATTTTTGCTGTACAGTCTCGACGGTAAAAATGTCCCCTGCCATGCGACCATTTTTGGCGCGCAATCCTTTATAGTAGGATCATCAAGCAGCCCAGGACAGCAGGAAGGACAACCAAAGACGCCTGCGGCGGGACTGAAATGCGGATTGGGCTGCCACATCAAGCATTAGAGAAAGGAAGGAAAAATTATGAGAAAAGGATTGACAGAACTGGTTTTTATCCTGGACAGGAGCGGCTCCATGAGTGGACTGGAGAGCGACACGATCGGCGGCTTCAACGGTATGCTGGAGAAGCAGAAAGAGCAGGAGGGTGAGGCGAACGTTACGACCGTGCTGTTCGACGACCGCTACGAGCTGATCCACGACCGATTTCCGATTCAGGCGGTTCGGCCGCTGACCGGGCAGGAGTATTACGTGCGCGGCGCTACGGCTCTGCTTGACGCGATTGGAAAGACGATCCACAAGCTGGGGAACATTCAGAAATATCTCCCGGATGAGCTTCGGGCGGAGAAGGTGATCTTCGTAATCATCACGGACGGCATGGAGAACGCCAGCCGTACGTATGGTTACAATCAGGTCAGACGAATGATCGAGCGGCAGAAAGAGCGCTATGGCTGGGAATTTCTGTTTCTCGGCGCCAACATGGACGCGGTCAGCGTGGCGGAAAGGGTCGGCATCTGCGCAGACCGGGCTGTCCGCTACCGGAACGACGGCTCAGGCGTGCGGAAAAACTATGTCGCGGTGGAACGGGTCGTGCGGGAGATGCGCGGCTCTGAGAGGATGGCGGACGTCGACGATTCCTGGAAGAGTGAGATCGAGGATTATTGCAACGAGTAAATATATGTGAGTGTCGGGCATCCCTTTGCCGGGATGCCTTTGCACAGTCCAATTATACAGCCGGGATTGTACTTCGGGCTGCTCTGGCGGAGGGAATCGCGGGAGAAAACGAAAGAAATCTGAGGAATATGTGGACGAAAGAATAAAAGAATATAAGAACAAAAGAAAAAAGAACAAAAGAATAGCAGAACATTACCATATAAAATATACGGAAAGCATGAAAAGAAAAATAAAAAAACTGTTGACAAACGAGGGAAGCGGTATTATAGTAACAACGTAGATGTTAGCACTCGATTAAGAAGAGTGCTAACAGAGAAAAAGAAGAAAATGGAAAGGAGGAGTTCAGATGCAGCTGGATGACCGGAAATGGACGATCCTGAAAGCGATCATCAAGACTTACCTGGAAACGGGCGAGCCGGTCGGTTCCAGGACGATATCGAAATTCGCGGATCTGAATCTGAGCTCCGCCACCATACGAAATGAGATGTCGGATCTTGAGGAGATGGGGCTGATCCTTCAGCCGCACACCTCGGCGGGGCGCATCCCTTCCGACGCGGGCTACCGGCTGTATGTGGACTATATGCTGGAGGAGAAGGATCGCGAGGTCACGGAGATGAAGGAACTCGTGCTGCAGCGGCAGGACAAGATGGAGCTGCTGCTCAAGCAGATGGCGAAGCTGCTCGCGGCGAACACAAATTATGCGGCGATGATCTCCGGCCCGCAGTACCACAGGACGAAGCTGAAGTTCATCCAGCTCTCGATCGTCAGCGAGACACAGATCCTTGCGGTGATCGTTGTGGAGGGGAACATCGTCAAGAATAAGATGCTGAACCTTGAGCACGGGTTGGATCAGAAGACGATCCTGGAGCTGAACATCCTGCTCAACACTGCGCTGAACGGGCTGACGCTCGAGGAGATCAATCTCGGCACGATCGCGAAGCTGAAGGAGCAGGCGGGCATTCACAGCGAGGTGGTCAACCGGGTACTGGACGCGGTCGCGGAGTCGATCCAGAAGGAAGAAGAAGTCGAGATCTACACGAGCGGCGCGACGAACATTTTCAAGTATCCGGAGCTGAGCAGCAGCGAGAAGGCGAGCGAGCTGATCAGCGCGTTCGAGGAGAAGAAGGATCTGGTCGGGATGATCAGCCAGGACGGACAGACGGAGGAGACCGGGATCCAGGTGTACATCGGGCAGGAGGCTCCGCTCGCGACGATGCAGGACTGCAGCGTGGTCACGGCCACGTATGAGCTGGGGGAAGGAATGTATGGAAGGATCGGCGTGATCGGCCCGAAGCGTATGGATTATGACAAGGTAGTCAGTACGCTGCGGACGCTGATGGCGCAGCTTGATCAAATCTTCAAAAAAGAATAGAGAGGTGGATGACCGGTGGAAGAGAACAAGAACGAAGAGGTTCGCGAGGAGACTTCGGAAGAGGCCACGAAGGCGGAGCCTGAGAGAACCGGACAGACAGCAAAAGAGCCGGAGAACGGATTCCAGGAGGATGCGGGACGAAATGGCTCTTCAAACGAGGCGGCCGGGGAGTCTCAGACGGCCGACGGAAATGAGACTCGTGAGAGCAGCGAGGAAGCCGAAGACGGACAGGACGAGGACGGCGAGCCTGGAGACGGGCAGAACGAGGCCTTCGACAATGACGGCGAGGGCGATGCTCCGAGCAGAGGGGCTGAGGACGATCAGGATGCCGAGCCGCAGGACAATGAGAATACGGATAATCCCGGACATGGCGAGAACATCCGCAGGGGTCTGTTTGGAAAGAAAAAGAAGGACAAGAGAGACCAGCAGATCGAGGAGCTGACCGATCGGGTGCAGCGGCAGATGGCGGAGTTCGACAACTTCCGCAAGCGTTCGGAGAAGGAAAAATCGGCGATGTACGAGATCGGCGCGAAGAGCGTGATCGAGAAGATCCTGCCGACGATCGACAACTTTGAGCGTGGGTTTGCCGGGCTGAGCGAGGAGCAGAAGGAAGACCCGTTTGTGCAGGGTATGGAGAAGGTTTACCGGCAGATGATGACGACGCTCGAGGGCATCGGGGTCACTCCGATCGAGGCGGTCGGCAAGCCGTTCGATCCGAACTTCCACAACGCGGTGATGCACGTGGAGGATGAGGAGGCGGAGGAGAACGTCGTCGTCGAAGAGTTCCAGAAGGGCTATCTCTACCGCGACGCGGTAGTCCGTCACAGTATGGTGAAGGTCGCGAACTGAACGAGAGCTCAGGCGGCGGATCAGAGATAATGAGAAAAGCTGCAGACAGCCGGCGGCAGGACGGCGGGGCGCAGCGTATAAGACGGCAGCGATATACAGATAAATATGTATGTAAATAGTATGTATGTAAACAGGCAGGTAAAAGGAGGAAATTATTATGAGCAAAATTATCGGCATTGATCTGGGAACCACAAACAGCTGCGTGGCAGTGATGGAGGGCGGCAAGCCCGTGGTGGTCACGAACACGGAGGGGTCGAGAACGACTCCGTCTATCGTAGCATTTTCCAAGAACGGCGAGCGCCTTGTCGGTGAGTCGGCGAAGCGCCAGGCTGTGACGAACGCAGACCGCACGATCTCTTCGATCAAGAGGCATATGGGCAGCGATTACCGTGTAGAGATCGACAGCAAGAAGTACTCTCCGCAGGAGATCTCCGCGATGATCCTTCAGAAGCTGAAGGCGGACGCAGAGAACTACCTCGGCGAGAAGGTGACGGAGGCGGTGATCACGGTTCCGGCCTACTTCAACGACGCACAGCGCCAGGCGACCAAGGACGCGGGCAAGATCGCTGGCCTCGACGTGAAGCGTATCATCAACGAGCCGACGGCAGCGGCGCTGGCATACGGCCTTGACAATGAGAAAGAGCAGAAGATCATGGTCTACGACCTCGGCGGCGGTACCTTCGATGTGTCCATCATCGAGATCGGCGAGGGCGTCATCGAGGTGCTTGCGACGAACGGCAACAACCGCCTCGGCGGCGACGACTTCGACCAGAAGATCACGGATTATATGATCCAGGATTTCAAGAACAAAGAGGGCATTGACCTGTCGAACGACAAGATGGCGATGCAGAGACTGAAGGAGGCGGCCGAGAAGGCGAAGAAGGAGCTTTCCTCCTCCACCACGACCAACATCAATCTTCCGTTCATCACGGCGAACGAGACCGGCCCGAAGCACTTTGAGATGGATCTGACCAGGGCGAAGTTCGACGAGCTGACGCACGATCTTGTAGAGCTGACGGTCATCCCGGTGCAGAACGCGCTGAAGGATGCGGGTCTCTCCGCAAGCGAGCTCTCCAAGGTGCTCCTTGTGGGTGGTTCCACACGTATCCCGGCCGTGCAGGATAAGGTGAAGCAGCTGACCGGCCATGAGCCGAACAAGAGCCTGAACCCGGATGAGTGTGTGGCGCTGGGCGCTTCCATCCAGGGCGGCAAGCTCGCGGGCGACGCGGGCGCGGGCGATATCCTTCTTCTGGACGTCACTCCGCTGTCGCTGTCCATCGAGACGCTCGGCGGCGTCGCGACGAAGCTCATCGAGCGCAATACGACGATCCCGACCAAGAAGAGCCAGGTGTTCTCGACCGCGGCCGACAACCAGACCGCAGTGGACATCCATGTGGTACAGGGTGAGCGCCAGTTCGCGAAGGACAACAAGTCGCTCGGCCAGTTCCGTCTGGACGGGATCCCGCCAGCAAGAAGAGGCGTGCCGCAGATCGAAGTCACGTTTGATATCGATGCGAACGGCATCGTGAATGTATCCGCGAAGGATCTTGGCACGGGCAAGGAGCAGCATATCACGATCACGTCCGGCTCCAATATGTCTGACGCGGAGATTGATAAGGCAGTCAAGGAAGCGGCCGAGTACGAGGCGCAGGACAAGAAGAGAAAAGAAGCGATCGACACGAGAAACGACGCCGACGCGATGGTATTCCAGACCGAGAAGGCTCTCGAGGAGGTGGGCGACAAGATCGACGCTTCTGACAAGGCTGCGGTGGAGGTCGACCTGAATGCCCTCAAGGAGCTCGTTGAGAAGACGAATCCTGAGGAGATGACGGACGCTCAGATCGCGGATCTCAAGGCCGGCAAGGAGAAGCTGATGGAGAGCGCGCAGAAGCTCTTCGCGAAGGTTTATGAGCAGGCGCAGAGCGCGGCGGGAGCCGCGGGTGCGGGCCCGGATCCGAACATGGGCGGCGCGGCAGGCGGAAGCGCTCCGCAGGACGACGACGTCGTGGACGGGGATTACAGAGAGGTGTAAGTCGGCGCCTCGAAGATTGTGAAGCAATGTGGAAGCCATATTTTCGCCGGGAGCCGGCCATGGCCATGCGAAGCTGTGAAACGACGAAAACGGCGAAGGTGTTTTCCTGATAGATGATAAGAAATGCGATACCCCTGGAGCGGTAAACTTCAGGGGCATCGTTGAGTAAATTCTCTTTTTCAGAATAGCGACCGCCCTGGGCGGTTCGGGAGGTTATGGAGTATGGCGGAGAACAAACGTGATTATTACGAGGTCCTCGGCGTGGACAAAAACGCGGATGATGCGGCCCTGAAGAAAGCATACCGTGCTCTGGCAAAGAAATATCATCCGGACATGAATCCGGGCGACGCCGAGGCGGAGAAGAAATTTAAGGAAGCGTCGGAGGCGTACGCGGTCTTAAGCGATCCGGAGAAACGCAGACAGTACGACCAGTTCGGTCACGCGGCGTTTGAGCAGGGCGGCCCGGGCGGCTTCGGCGGCTTTGACGGATTCAATTTCGGCGGGGATATGGGAGATATCTTCGGCGACATTTTCGGTGATCTCTTTGGCGGGGGCAGGCGGCGCGGCAGCTCGAACGGGCCGATGCAGGGTGCGAACCTGCGGACCAGTGTGCGCGTCACCTTTGAGGAGGCCGTCTTCGGCTGCGAGAAGGAGATTGAGCTTACGCTGAAGGACGAGTGCACGAACTGTCACGGCACGGGTGCGAAGCCTGGCACATCCCCGGAGACCTGCCCGAAGTGCGGAGGCAGAGGCCAGGTCGTGTTTACGCAGCAGTCGCTGTTCGGCACGGTGCAGAATGTGCAGACCTGTCCGGACTGCCACGGCAGCGGAAAGATCGTGAAGGACAAATGTCCGCATTGCTCCGGCACGGGTTACACCTCCAGCAGGAAGAAGATCAAGGTGACGGTTCCGGCCGGCATCGACAACGGACAGAGTATCCGTATCCGGGAGAAGGGCGAGCCGGGGACGAACGGCGGACCGAGGGGAGACCTGCTTGTGGAAGTGATCGTCGGCAGACATCCGACGTTCGAACGCCAGGATATGAACATCTACTCGACCGTGCCGATGACGTTCGCGCAGGCGGCGCTTGGCGGAGACATCCGCATCAGCACGGTGGACGGCGACATCGTCTACACAATCAAGCCGGGGACGCAGACCGACACGAGGGTGCGCTTCAAGGGCAAGGGCGTCCCGTCCCTGCGCAACAAGAACGTGCGCGGCGACCATTATGTGACGCTGGTGATCCAGGTGCCGACGAAGCTGAACGAAACCGCGAAGCAGGCGCTGCGCGAGTTTGACCAGGCGACGGGCAACAGCCTGAATCAGGCTGCAGGCACGGAGAAGAAGGGCGAAAAGAAAAAGAAGAGCTTTGTCGACAAGATAAAGGAGACGCTGGAAGATACATTTGACGATTGATGAGGAAGCCGCGACAGGCAGACTGCTCTCCATGCAGGTTTTTGCAGAGGGGGCTTGCCTGTACGCGGTTTTTTGTGATATATAGAGTATTATGGATCTATGTATACAGAGAACCGGCATTGGCCGATCTCTGTGGAAGGCTGGCGCGCGGATGATTGTGTGCTGCGCGAAGCACTGACATATAAAAGACAGAACCATCCGAAGAATGTGTAAATTCTGCGGGAAATGATTTGAGTATGGAGGTTTGCATGAGGTGGAATAAGTTTACACTCAAGACATTGACGGAGGTCGAGGATATCGTGATCTCTTCTCTGGCGGACGCCGGTGTGGAGGGCGTTGAGATCGAGGATAAAGTGCCGCTCTCGGAATCAGATAAGAAGCAGATGTTCGTGGACATTCTGCCGGAGGGGCCGGAGGACGACGGGATTGCGTACCTGAGCTTCTATCTGGAGGAGGACGCCGACTGCGAGGCGGTGCTCGCGCGCGTGCAGGAAGAGCTGGATTCGCTGCGGACGTTCATGGACATTGGCGAGGGTACGATCACGCGCGGACAGACTGAGGACAAGGACTGGATCAACAACTGGAAGGAGTATTTCCACCAGTTTTACGTGGACGATATTCTGATCATTCCTTCCTGGGAGGAAGTGAAGGAGGAAGACCGCGGTAAGATGATCATTCACATCGACCCGGGCACTGCGTTCGGGACCGGAATGCACGAGACGACGCAGCTGTGTATGCGGCAGCTGAAGAAATACGTGACGCCTGAGACGGAGCTTCTGGACGTGGGGACGGGCAGCGGCATCCTGTCGATCGTCGCGCTGAAGCTCGGCGCGCGGCACGCGGTCGGGACGGATCTCGACCCCTGCGCGATCAATGCGACAAAAGAGAATCTCGAGGCGAACGGGATCCCGGAGGGCGAGATGGACGTCTTGATCGGGAACATCATCGACGACAGGCAGGTGCAGGAGGCGGTCGGCTATGGAAAATACGGCATCGTGGCTGCGAATATCCTGGCGGAGGTGCTGCTGCCGCTCACGCCGGTCATCGTGAATCAGCTGAAGCCGGGTGGGATCTACATCACGTCGGGGATTATCGATGAGAAGGAAGAGACGGTCGTCGAGGCTGTGAAGGCGGCCGGGCTCGAGGTGGTCGAGGTGACGCGGCAGAACGATTGGGTGTCGGTGACGGCGCGGAAGGTTCGTGTATAGTTCGCATGAATACTCGGATATCCGGACGCCCTCGCAGGGCGTCCGGATATCCATCACTGATAAAACATGATGTGAATTAAACCGAATTGAAACAAGAGGAGAGCACCATGCATCATTTTTTTGTAACACCCGAGCAGATAAACGCGAGGTCCGTCCGCATCACGGGCGGGGATGTGAACCACATCCGGAACGTCCTGCGTATGCAGCCTGGAGAGCAGATCACGGTGAGCGACGGCGCGGACGGGAAGGAATACCGCTGTGAGCTCGCAGAGATCGGGGAAAACTGCATCATGGCAAAGATCATGTGGGCAGAGGAGATTGGCGCGGAGCTGCCCTCGCAGATCTGTCTGTTTCAGGGGCTGCCGAAGGGCGACAAGATGGAGCTGATCATTCAGAAGGCGGTGGAGCTCGGGGCGGCAAAGATCGTTCCGATGGCGACGAAGCGCGCGGTGGTTCGGCTGGACGCGAAGAAGGAGGAGGCAAAGCGGAAGCGCTGGAACGCGATTGCCGAGAGCGCGGCCAAGCAGTCGAAGCGCGGGATCGTGCCCGAGGTGACGCGTGTCATGACGTTCGCTGAGGCGGTAGAGTATGCGGCGGGTTTTGACAAAAAGCTGATCCCATACGAACTGGCGGAGGGGATGGAGCGGACGCGCGGGCTGATCGCCGGGATCGCGCCGGGCGAGTCTGTGGCGGTCTTCATCGGGCCGGAGGGCGGTTTCGACGAGCAGGAGATAGAGCTTGCGCGCGCAGCTGGCGTACAGCCGCTTACGCTGGGGAGGAGGATCCTGCGCACGGAGACTGCCGGGATGACAGTGCTGTCCGTGCTGATGTTCCGGCTTGAACAGGATTGACCGGCGCAGGAAAGAAGAATTGTCTTAACAGGACATTGTTAAAGGAGAAAACAGCTAAGGAAAAAGCAACTAAGGAAAAAGCAGCTAAGGAAAAAACAATTAAGGAAAAAACAGCTAAAGAGAAAACAACTAAGGAGAAAACAGCTAAGGAGAAAACAGCTATGGAAGCAAAGACGCCAAAGAAATACGAAGAGAACAGGACAGGAATTGGATCGGGAAACGGATCGCAGAAGGGGCTGGCTGTGCGGAAGGGAGTTCTGGCCTGCCTGGTTCTGGCAGTCATTCTTCTCTATGAGGGGATGAAGCTGCTGAGCCAGGAATATCCGGTCTATCTGTTTCGCGGGCTTCCGGGGGCGCTCATGCTCGGGTTGTTTTTTCTGGCGTGGAGCGTATTCCGGAATGAGAAGAGACCTTTGTGGAACGCGATTCTGCTGTCGTTCGCGGCGGTGGAGCTGTCCTGCCTTTCAGCTGTCGGCGCGCTGAACGAGGCATTGGAACCGATGCTTGTGTTTCCGGTTCTGGTTTCTCCTGCGCTGATGATTTTTGCGCTGAACGCGTGGATCGGAAAACGGGCGGAGGACAGGAAGGTGTTTTGGCTGCCGGGGATCCTGCTGGTCGCCGTCGTCGGCCTGCTTATTGTGGGCGAGTACTATGGCCTGGAGGCGGGAAGCATCGCGGTACTCTATATTCTGGAGAGTGTCCTTTGGTTCAGAACGGAAAGGAAAAGCTGTGGAAAAGAGGAGCGGAGAAGGCTTCGCTGGAGAACCTGGGCCTGTACGTTGGCGCTGTTCTTTCTCTGCACCTGTTTTATGAGCGGAGTCATATGGAGATGGATCCATATGCTCTGCTGGGATCAGGCTTTCATCGCGTGCCTTCCGCTGCTTGGTATGCTGCTGTTTGAGAGGCTTGCAGAGGATCGCTCTGCCGATGAGGCAAAGGCTGTCCTGAAGATCAGCGCTTTGTATTTTGCGGTGGCTGTGGCGGCGGGGCTGATCGTACTGCGGGTGTTTCGTACACATGACCCCAACGCGGGGCGCTACAATTTAGATATGTTTCTGTATTATCTGTTTATGGCGGATCTGGTCTTCTTCGGGGAGATGCGTCTGTTCCTCAGAAGGGGCGAAGGCGGGCGACCGGGACGCGGCGGGCCGGATGATCGAGGCGAACGCGGGG
>CANQWV010000039.1 GCA_947627645.1 uncultured Lachnospiraceae bacterium
CGCTCGACGCGGACAAGGTGGGCGAGCGCGTCTACATGGACATCCTGAACCGCGCGACCCGCTATGTGCACATCATTTCGCCCTATCTGATCCTGGACGGCGAGATGGAGACCGCATTGAAATTTGCGGCGGAGCGGGGCGTGGACGTCCGGCTGATCCTGCCGGGCATCCCGGACAAGGCGGCGCCGTACTCACTGGCGAAGACGCACTACAAGTCCCTGCTGGCGTCTGGTGTGAAGGTCTATGAGTACACACCAGGCTTTGTGCACGCGAAAGTGTTTGTCAGCGACGACTGCAGGGCCGTGGTCGGCACGATCAATCTGGACTACCGCAGCCTGTACCATCACTTTGAGTGCGCTGCCTATATGTATCGAACCGCCTGCATCCCGGAGATCGAGGCGGATTTCCACAAGACGCTGGGGAAGTGCCGCGTCGTCACGAATGAGACGATCCGGCAGGAGAAGCGCTCTATGAAGATCGAGGGCGCGCTGCTGAAGGCGATCTCGCCGCTGCTATAGAGGAGTGCGCTTTGGGAGTTACAAAATCTGAAATGCATCTGCCCCGGAAGCAGAGTGCAAATGAACCAAGTAATATAAGGAGCTTCAGCTGAAGGACAAGCTGCTGACGATGAGCGAGGAGGAGCAGTATGCGTTGCTTGCGTCCGATGGGCTTCTGGTGAAACGTCCGATCCTGGTCTGCAAAGATTATGTGCTGGTCGGATTCAGGGAAGCCGAGTGGAAAGAAGCGCTGGGAGTGTAAGTATCCAATAGCTAAAGCTGCCCGATGATATACGGTTAAAAGGAGACAAAATAGGGTGTGGGGAAAAGAACTCTGTCCATGTGGTGTTCATGAAAAGCTGTTGACAGAAAAGGAAAATTTCCGTTAAATAAAAAGGGTATTTTATTTCGGATTGCTGTGTGAAAAACAGCAGGATACATAGAAAGAAGAAAGGGTGAAATGTATGAGGAAGAAGAAATTTTTACTTGCTGCTATGACGACGGGAGCGTTGCTGGCGGGGTTGGCCGGTATCAGCGCCGCGGCGGAGGAGACCGGTGCGCCTGAGATGGATGCGACGGATTTTGTCTCGCTGGCCGAGGCAGTACCCGATGTGATCCTGGAGATTCGGTATTATTCTACCTACAATTTCGTGGGAGACCGGATCGACGGCTACGAGGAGCCGTGCGCGCTGCTTACGAAGGAAGCGGCGGAGGCTTTGAAGGGCGCGGCGGCAGACGCGCAGGAGCAGGGATATATGCTGAAAATCTACGATGCGTATCGTCCGCAGACTGCGGTGAACAATTTTATCGCGTGGGCGGAGGATCTTGACGATACGCGTATGAAGGAATATTTTTATCCTGAACTCGATAAATCCGTGCTGTTCGATCAGGGCTATATCGCGGAGAAATCCGGGCACAGCCGGGGCAGTACCTTGGATCTCACGCTCTTTGATATGGAAACGGGGAAGGAACTGGATATGGGCGGCACGTTTGATTACTTCGGGGAGCTCTCACATCCGGATTACACCGGGGAACTGACCGAGGAGCAGATCGGAAACCGGAATACCCTGCGGGACATCATGGTGGAAAACGGCTTTAAGCCGCTGGATACGGAGTGGTGGCATTTTACGCTGGAGGATGAGCCGTACCCGGATACCTATTTCGCGTTCCCGGTGAGGGAAGAATCCGTCCCGGCGGCTGATGCAGATGCCTCAGCAGTCGATGCGGATGACGCGGCAGCGGCGGATGTCCCGGCAGTCGATGCGGATGACGCGGCTGAGGCAGATGCTGCGCAGGCAGGAGAATAAAGATAAGGACATAAAAAATATAAGCATAAAAAGCAAGAGGAGAAAAAAATGAGTGCATTTGTCAAGCTTATGTCGGAGAACACAGCGTTAATTTTTGACCTGATCCTGGTGGCGGCGTTTGTCATCGAGGGCCTTTTCCAGCTCTTCAGCGGAAAGATGTTTAACTACGCCGGTTTTACCAACCGCTATACGCAGGAGTCGATCGACCGTTTCGTCCGCCCGTCCGGTGCGGCTGTCATACTGGAGGGCGTGGGATTCTTCCTTTTTTCCTTCAGCATTGATGGCGGGCCGCTTCCGCATATCATGTGCTGGGTCGGCGGTATAGTGATGGTGCTCTCTGTGGCCGCATATCTGATCATGATAAAAACGATTCTGGTGAAAAAATAACAGCGGACGCTCCCTGGCGGCATAGAACATCGCCAGGGAGTTTTTTTATACATGATTTGAGAATACTTTTCTATATGCTGACGCCGATACGCGGCCGGATTTATGCTCCGGGGCAGGCGATCTCCATGACCTGCTCAATCATCTGATGGAGCAGCCGGGCCTGCGGCGTGTCGGCCGCGCGGTAGTAGACCTCTTTTCCCTCGCGGCGGCTGACGATCAGTCCGCTGTTTTTCAGCGGTCTCAGATGGTGGGAGACAGCGGGGCTTGACATCTCCAGCATGGCGGAGATATTGATCACGCATTCCTCGCAGTGACAGAGAAGCCAGAAAATGCGGATCCGTGTGGTATCGCCGAGTATTTTGAAAATGTCCGCCACGATCTGAAAATGTTCTGTACGGTCGATTTGATTCTGAATCATCTCGATCTCCTGCGGTTCACCGTGATGATGAGGTAACTCAACTTTGCGCATAAGTTTTCTCCTTTCCGTCTGTCTTTTCAGGGTTGCCTTAAATGATATCCCGACAAATGATCTGTATAACTGTAAATCCGACAGGGCCGAAGCATTTTCTGCTGAGGGCCTCAATTTTTGTCTTGACGTTTCCTTTGCGTTGTATTATACTACAAACATAAAGATTAAACAAGTGCTTAATCGTAAAATTTAAAACCGGGAGGAACATACTATGAAGAAGACGTACAAGATCGAGGTAGACTGTGCCAACTGCGCGAACCTGATGGAGGAAGCGACACGCAAAACAGAAGGCGTAGCATCGGCCACGGTGAATTTCATGACGCAGAAGATGATCGTGGAATTTGCGGACGGGCAGGATCCGAAGAACGTGATGCAGAATGTGCTGAAGGCCTGCAGGAAGGTTGAGCCGGACTGCGAGATCGAGCTATAAGGACAGGACGATGTTCAAAGAGAAATTAATTTCGACGGTATGCTCTGTTCCAAAGCCGTCGTGTGTTTCTTTTTATGAGAATACGGCGCCCGAAGGACTTGATCTGTCTGTTTAAAGGAGCCGTCTTTTTCAGACAATCAAGTAAACAATTAAGTATATCTTGAAAGGAAAAGTATTATGCAGGAACTGATCATAGATATATTGCTTGCGGTCGTGGTGCTGACGGCAGCAGGGCTTCTCATCTTTATCGGCGGCCGGGAGGATGGTATGACGAAAAAGCAGCGGAAGATGATGCTTCGCATTCTGGCTGCGGCAGCCATTCTTCTGGGACTTCAGTTTGCTCCGGCAGAGCTGTTTAACCGGCTCGACCGTTATCTGTTCCCTTCCGCGGGACGCTGGCTCCGCTTTGCCTGTTATCTGGCGGACTACTTTATCATCGGATATGATATCCTGAGAAAAGCGGCGAAGGGGATCCGGAACGGGCGGGTGTTCGACGAGAATTTCCTGATGGCGGTCGCGACGATCGGTGCGATGGCGCTGGCGATCTACGAGAACGGAGAGTACCTGGAGGCGATCGCCGTGATGCTGTTTTACCAGATCGGCGAATGGTTTCAGAGCTATGCCGTGGGTAAGAGCCGCCGCAACATCAGCAGCCTGATGGACATCCGCCCGGACTATGCGAATATCGAGAGAGACGGCAAGCTGGAGCAGGTCGATCCGGATGAGGTGGAAACCGGCAGTGTGATCGTCGTCCAACCCGGCGAGAAGGTGCCAATCGACGGCGTGATCGTCGAGGGCAGCTCCAGCCTGAACACGAGCGCGCTGACTGGGGAGAGCCTGCCGAGAGAGGCAAAGACCGGAGACGAGGTGATCAGCGGCTGCATCAGCATGACTGGCGTACTGAAGATACAGACAACGAAGGAATTCGGGGAGTCGACGGTATCGAAGATCCTCGATCTGGTGGAAAACGCCAGCTCCCGCAAGTCGAGATCCGAGGACTTTATCTCGAAATTCGCGAAGATCTATACTCCGGCGGTGTGCTGCAGTGCGCTGGCTCTGGCGGTTCTGCCTCCGCTTGTCCGTATGCTGTTTCTGGGGCTTTCCGCGGATTGGAGCGTGTGGATTTACCGCGCGCTCACCTTCCTTGTCATCAGCTGCCCATGCGCGCTTGTCATCAGCATTCCGCTGAGCTTCTTCGCCGGGATCGGCGGCGCGAGCCAGCAGGGCATCCTGGTGAAGGGCTCCAATTTCCTTGAAGCCCTTTCGAAGACCCGAGTGGTGGTGTTTGACAAGACAGGGACGCTGACGAAGGGCGTGTTTGAGGTGGACGGGATCCACCATAATGAAATGGAGGACGCGAAGCTGATCGAATATGCCGCGCTGGCGGAGAGCGCCTCCTCCCATCCGATCAGCAAGAGTCTGCAGCACGCGTATGGAAAGGAGCTGGATCGCAGCCGCGTGAGTGACATTCAGGAAATCAGCGGCAACGGCGTGATCGCGAAGGTGGACGGCGTAGAAGTCGCGGCCGGAAACGATAAGCTGATGAAGCACCTGGGAATTTCCTATATCGACTGCCATTCCACCGGCACGATCATCCACGTTGCGGTCGGCGGAGCTTACGCCGGTCACATTGTTATATCCGACATCGTGAAGCCTCACTCCAGGGATGCCATTGCCTCGCTCAGATCGTCAGGAGTCGAAAAGACGGTGATGCTGACCGGCGACGCGAAAAAGGTTGCCGATCAGGTGGCGGCCTCTCTCGGGATCGATGAGGTCTACAGTGAGCTTCTTCCGGCCGGGAAGGTGGAAAAGGTCGAAGAATTGCTGCTTGCGAAAGCTGGGAAGGCCATGCTCGCGTTTGTCGGCGACGGCATCAACGACGCCCCTGTGCTGTCGCGGGCAGACATCGGCATCGCGATGGGCGCGATGGGCTCGGACGCGGCGATCGAGGCGGCAGACATTGTGTTGATGGATGATGATCCGCTGAAGATCTCCAAGGCGATCCGGATTTCCCGCAAGTGTCTGCGCATCGTCTACCAGAACATTGTCTTTGCGCTGGCCGTCAAGTTTGCCTGTCTTGCTCTGGGAGCGGTCGGCATCGCGAATATGTACCTGGCAATCTTCGCGGACGTGGGCGTCATGGTTCTGGCGGTGCTCAACGCGATCCGTTGCCTGTTCGTGAAGAAGCTGTGATGTCTCGCAGGAGAGTGGCAAAATGTATTTCAGGATGAGGGCGAAAAGCTGTATTCTGAAGGGCAGTGGAACAGACGTGAGCTGATAGAACAAAATATGGTCTGCAAATTGATAATTACAGAGTATGTTTGGGAGGTAATCAAATGCGTTTGGAGAAATTGCAGGATTATCTGCGAGGAAAAGGCTGGAAATATTCCTATGCGGAGGAGGACGGCTGCGGGAGCGTCGACTGGGAGCACAGAGGCCTTACGTACCATGTATGGGAGTTCCCGGAGAACGGCGCGGAGAGCAATGTGAAAAACGTGGGAAAGATGGAAGACTATACCGGGGACTACGAGGCGGAGATTCTGAAAATCATAGAAAGCTGGGGTTGATGCCAGAAAAATCGGCAGGATAAAAAGACGTATCAGACAGTGAAGAGAAAGTCGGAGCCGAAATAAAGTAAGATTGCTTGCCCGGCAAACGAATATATGGTAAGATAAGAATGTAGTTGTTATTTGTCTGAGAATGACAGCCTGGCTGTCGGGGAGGAATTACAGAGGTGCTGTTGATCATTGCTTACACTCCATGCAAGGTTTGAGGACGCTGCATGGAGGATGACAAGACGGAGGTTTCAGAGTTGAGATCCTGAAATTGGTTCCGCAGCTGTCCTCGGACTTTGCATCTTGATTTGTTGCTGAAAAGGGAAATACCATACCAAATCAAAGGAGCAAAGTCAATGATGAAAAAAGAGAATACAGGAAAAAACACTGTCAGAAAAGCTGAAGCAAGAAAGGCCGAAGCAAGAGAAGCCGAAGCAAGAAAGGCTGAAGAAAGAGAAGCTGGAGCAAGAGAAGCCGAAGCAAGAGAAGTTGGAGCGAGAGAAGTCGGAGCAAGAAAAGAAAAGGCCGGAAAAGCAGGAAATGCCGGACTTAGGAGCCTCAGGCCGTACCTCCTGCTCTGGAGCACGCAGTCGCTCTCGGGGCTCGGAAGCGGTATGACAAGCTATGCGCTGGTGCTGTGGCTGTATCTGCGCACGGGTTCTGCGCTTGGAACCGCGCTGCTGTCGGTCTGCTCATACGCGCCGTATGTGGCGATGAGTATTTTTGCGGGCGCGCTGAGCGACCGCTGGAACAAAAAGCGTACGATGCTCGTCTGCGATCTGATCGCGGCGCTGAGCACGGTGGTCGTGTTTGGGCTGATCCGGACGGATCTGCTTGCCGCGGGGCATCTGTATGTGCTGAATGCCTTGAATGGATTGATGAACACGATTCAGCAGCCTGCGGGCGAGGTGGCGGCGACGCTGCTGACTCCGAAGGAATACTATCAGAGGACGAGCGGTCTGCGGTCCTTCTCGCAGTCGCTGACCTCGATTCTGACGCCGGTTCTGGCGACAGCCGTCTTCGCGTCTGGCGGGATTGAAGCGGTGGTTGCCGTCGATCTGGCTACGTTCGCGCTGGCGTTCCTGGCGCTTTTGCTGTTCATCGACATACCAGAGGAGAAGGGCGAAAAGCAGGCGCAGGAGAAGCTGCTTGCGTCCGCGAAGGCAGGACTTGCGTGGCTGAAGCATAATCCGTTGATCCTGACGCTGATCCTGTTCCTGGCGGCGATCAATCTGGTGGCGTCCATGTACGACGCGGCGCTCCCAGCCATGCTTCTGTCCCGGCCAAACGGCGGTGAGACGGTGCTTGGGATCGTCAACACAAGTGTCGGGATCGCGACGCTCTTAGGCAGCGTGCTTGTCACGCTTCTCCCTGCGCCGAAGAACCGCGTGCGGGTGATCTGCCTTACCCTCTTTATCTCGATGAGCACGGAGAATTTTCTGCTCGCGCTCGGGCGCACGCCGCTTGTCTGGTGCATCGGGGCGGTGCTTGGCTGGATCGTCATTCCGTTGATGAACGCGAATATGGATGTGATCTTTCGCAGTTCGATACCGGTCGATATGCAGGGACGCGTCTATTCCTGCCGCAATACGCTGCAGTTTTTCACGATACCGGCGGGTTTCCTGGCGGGAGGCTTCCTCGTTGACAGGGTTTTTGAACCGCTGATGGCAGCGCAGACGGACGGCGACCTGCTGATCCTTTTCGGATCGGGGAAAGGATCCGGCGCGGCGCTTCTGTTTTTCGTGATCGGCGTCGTCGGCGTACTGATCTGTATGTTCTTCAGCAAGAGGCTGCGAAGCTATGAGTGGCATGAGACAGAGGCTGACGAAGCCAGGTAATAAAAAGAAATAAAGAAATAAATACGAAGAGATAGATAAAGGAAAACAGAGAAAAAGAAATAGAGAAATAGAGAAAAGCAGCCATACCGGGGGAGAAAGGATATATCTCTCCCGGTCTTTTTGTGTTCTGCCTCAGCAGGTTTTCAGAGCGGGAAAAATTCCGGCGAACTTTTGCGAATAAGCATCTGTTGCTGAAAATCTGCTTAAAAAGCTGTATTGTTACCGCGTATTTGGGAGGAAACCCGGATCAGATAACCTTTACATGACGGAAAAAATAAGATATATTTATAATGTACAGGGTATTTTCAGACAGAGATATTAGGAAAGGATAGAAAAATGGCTGGATACATATTAAAAATTGTGATAGAGGATACGCATCCACCCGTGTGGCGCCGCGTGATCATACCGGAAAAGATTACCTTTCATGAGCTGCATTCTGTGATTCAGCTTCTGTTTGGCTGGAGCGACTGCCATCTGCATGAATTCTACCTGCCGTCTGAGGATATTTTTGTTGATGAAGAGGAAACGGCCTCCTTCTGGAAGGAACATTATCCGGAGAGAAGTACGCTTATAGATGAATTTCTTCCGGGTCAGAAATGGATCCGCTACACCTATGATTTTGGGGACGACTGGAGGCATAAGCTCTTATTTGAGAAGACAGACGAGAGCTACAAGGAGAGATATGCTTTGCTGCTCAAAGCCAAAGGAGACAATTTTGAGGAAGACAGCGGTGGAGTCTGGGAATACGACGGGGGCGACGAGGGGCGTTCCGTTTTTGAGGCAGAGCGGGTGGCGGAGAGCCTGAGAAAGCTTGTTTTTCCGGTGCACGAGGATCTGGGTATGGAGGCTGTGCCTGCAGGCTCCGGGATGGATCCGGAGCGTTTTGCGGCGGAGGTTTATGAACGGCTGCTTGTCCGGGCGGATTTGTCCGGCTATGGGAATGTCGATATGGACAGACTTTCGCCGATGATGCAAAAAGTGGAGGGCTGGAGGCGGTTCCTTCTGGACTGTTATGATGCTTCGGAGAGCGGGATGCCCGAGACTGGTGGAGCAGATGCGTCCGTGCCCCAGGATGAAGATTCCCGGGACGGCAATTACTCTCGGACGACTTTGCCGTTTTTGACAGGAGAGGATCTGAAGGAGCCGGATTATACTCTGGAGCTTGTTCCCGGCTCCAGAAGCTGTGCGGAGATACTGGAGGATCTGAGCCTGACGGAGATCCGGGATTACTGTAAATATCTGCAGCTTCCCTGCACAGACGCCTGGACGAAAAGCCAGATGACAGACGCGGTCGTGCAGGAATTTCACGAGCATCCGGAATACCTGCTGTATGTGCTGGATGAGGAGCAGCTGGAAGAGTATCTCCGCCTGGCAGACCTGCCGGCTGGGCGGCTGAAGGACCTGCCCGAAGGAGATCTGCTCTTCAGGGCCTTCCGCCTTGGCCTGGCGGATATCCGGATTGAGAAACGAAGGGGAAAAACAAAGGCGGTGCTCTCGTTCGCCCTGGACATTCCGCCCTTGCTGGTATCCCTGCCTGCTTCCACCCGTAAGCAGACGTACCGCGAGCTGAAGGGATTTTCTGAAAAGCTCAGAATATTCATTTTGATGTATGGAGTGGTAGAGCTTGAAACCCTGCGCGGTATGTTTCAAAGCGTCTGCCATACCGCGATCGCGCCGCGGGACTTCAGCCGTTATATATACTGGCATATAGACATCGGAAACCTGGCGCAGGCCTACGAGCGCCCGAATACGGAGGAGGTTTACGTGTCGGCGATGACGCTGGATGCGGATTACGTCGTGACGAAGATGCTGAAGTATGCGGGAAACCGGGACTATGTTGCGTTCTCCGCAAGGGAATTGCGGAGATTGACGGGGGATATGTTCGAGCGGAGCGCCTGGTTTGAATTGCTGTACAATATGCTGCAAAGTGAAATGCACCTTTTTGAGGATACCGCTTTCGGCGTTTTGGAAGGCATATTTGATAAAATCATGGAAGGTCGTTCGCTGCCTTATGTTCTGGATTATATAGCGCGTATATTGCCGGACGAGCCGGGACTTGCCGGCCGCAGTGACCTCTGGTGCGCTGTGGCAGGGCTGATGCTGGATCTTGAAATTCCCATGCTGAAGGGAAGAAGCCGGCGGCAGTATGCGCAGGAGGAGAGAATTTCGGCCTGGGACATCGATATGGCCAAAGCGGAAGCGGCCTGTGCCAATACCAGGAGCCGCCGTATGTATGAGTTTGACCGTGCAATCCAGGAGGCTATGTACCTGGCTGCGGCAAATGAGAGCGAGCAGGACATGGATTTTCTGTGGAACTATATGCAGGAGGAGCGGATCTGTTCAGAGGAGTTCCTTTATCTTCTGGCTGTGGCCTATATCACCAGCGGACGTTCCCAAAAGGCGGAGCCTCTCGTACGCCGTCTTCAGAACAGCTCGGCTTATGGGAAGGATGCGGCCAATGAGCTTTTGCAGCTGCAGGGGACAGGGACAGGCGGAATGGATGACGCGCAGGAGGACGGCGGCTTTTCTCAGGAGAGCCGGCTGCCTCCGGCTTCCCGGCCATACGTCAGGGAAGGCCGGAAGATAGGCAGAAACGATCCCTGCCCATGTGGCTCCGGGAAGAAATATAAGCGGTGCTGCGGGAAGAACAAATAAATCGAACGTTTCAACCGCAGACGATATGGGAGGTTATGGCCGGGTGAGAAGGCTGGAACTGTATCTGCACATACCGTTTTGTGTGAGAAAATGCGCGTACTGTGATTTTTTGTCTGCACCGGCTGTCCAGGCGCAGCAGGAAGCGTATCTGCGCGCACTGGAGCGTGAGCTCCTGTCGTTTCCGGGGAAAGAGGCGTATCGGGTCAGTTCCGTCTTTTTTGGCGGAGGGACGCCGTCAATCCTGCCGGGGGAATGGATCGCGGAGCTGATGGGGCTTCTGCATCGGAAGTTCCGGATTGAGACGGATGCGGAAGTGACGATTGAGTGTAATCCCGGGACAGCAGACGCCGGGAAGCTGCGGATCTGGCGGGATGCCGGGATCAACCGGCTCAGCCTGGGTCTGCAGTCGGCTGATGATGGGGAGCTTGCCCTGCTCGGGCGGATCCACACATATGAGGATTTCCTGCGCACCTATGAGGCGGCGCGGGAGGCGGGCTTTGCGAACATCAATGTCGATCTGATGTCGGCGCTGCCGGGGCAGAGGGTGCGCTCGTGGGAGCAAACGCTCGCGCAGGTACTTGCGCTTAGGCCGGAGCACATTTCCGCTTACAGTCTGATCATAGAGGAGGGGACGCCGTTCTATGAGCGGTATCATGAGGACGCCGTTTTGCGGGAGCGCGGGGAACTGCCGCGCGAGCTTCCCTCAGAGGAGGACGAACGGGAAATGTACCGCGTCACGGAGAGGCTGCTGGGGGCGGCCGGGATGCAGCGGTATGAGATCTCCAACTACGCACTGCCCGGATTCGAGTGCCGCCACAACCTCGGCTACTGGACCGGTGAGGAGTACGCAGGCTTCGGGATCGGGGCGGCGTCGCTCTTGAAGACGAATCCGAAGGGGGCGGAAGCCTCGGCAGAGCTGCGGAATTATCGGGGTAAAGCAGAAGCTCTGGTACAAATACAAAATAATTGCTTTGAGACAGAAGCGAAGTTCGAGGAATCAGCCTGCGGATATGTCCGGCTGCGGAACCCGGAGAGTATGCAGGCGTATCTGGCCGGAGATTTTTCCGGACGGGAAGCCATGCCGCTTTCTGAGGAGGACAGGATGGAGGAGTTTATGTTCCTTGGGCTGCGCATGACACGAGGCGTTTCGGAACGCGAATTTCTGGAACGGTTCGGAAGATCGGCCGAGGAAGTATACGGTGAAGTGCTGAGGAAGCATTGTGCCGACGGCCTGCTGAAGCGTGAGGACGGAAGAATCGCCCTGACCGCGCGCGGCCTGGATCTGAGCAATGCAGTGATGGCAGATTTCCTGTTGGAATGAAAATAAAGTGATTAGAATTAACTTATCGGATTATCCCTATAAAAGGGAACAAGTCTGGAAAAGACAGGGGGCAGAGAAAATGAAAGTATTACAGGGACTGGAACCACAGAAGGTATTTGACTTTTTTGAGCAGATCTGCGCGATTCCGCACACCTCGCGCCACGAGAAGGCACTGAGTGATTTCTGCGTGGAATTTGCGAAGAAGCGCGCGCTGGAGTATGCGCAGGACGAGATGGGGAACGTGATCATCGTCAAGGAGGCGGCGCCTGGCTATGAGGCTGTGGAGCCGATCATGATCCAGGGACATCTCGACATGGTGGGAGACAAGACACAGGAATGTGAGCTGGATCTGGAGAAGGACGGACTGCGGCTGAGGATAGACGGAGATTTTATCAGCGCGGAGGGCACAACCCTGGGAGGCGACGACGGGATCGCGATCGCTTATGCGCTGGCAATCCTGGACGCGCAGGATATCCCGCATCCGCGTATCGAGGCTGTGATGACTGTAAGCGAGGAAATCGGACTGCTCGGAGCGACAGCGATCGATCTGTCGATGTGTAAAGGAAAACGTCTGCTGAACATTGATTCGGAGGTTGAGGGTGTTCTGACGGCCGGCTGTGCCGGTGGAAGAAGAGCATACTGCAGGATTCCAGTCAGACGGGTGAAAAAGCAGGGAATCGATGTGCAGCTGAGGCTGGAAGGCCTGCTGGGCGGACACTCCGGGACGGAGATCGACAAGGGGCGCG
This sequence comes from uncultured Lachnospiraceae bacterium, assembly GCA_947627645.1. Classification (GTDB taxonomy): domain Bacteria; phylum Bacillota; class Clostridia; order Lachnospirales; family Lachnospiraceae; genus Choladousia. The sequence continues at coordinate 12,206 of CANQWV010000039.1, forward strand.
TGAACGCGTGCGTAGAGCTGGGCAGATTTCTTGCGCTCCTGCGGGAGAAAGCAAAGTACGGCCTGGCTGCGTTCTCCGGCGGGGTCAAGGATAATGTAATCCCTAAGAGCGCTGACGCCGGACTTGTGATCGGGCAGGAGGAAATTGGTACCCTGAAAGAAGTCGTCGCAGAGTTTGAAAGCCAGATGCACGCGGAGTACGGCACAGCGGATCCGGGGCTTCGCCTTACCATGGATGAGCGCGGACAGTGCGAGCTGCCGGTTTTGGAGGAGGCTTCGCTCGACCTCGTCCTGGATGCGCTGAACCTGATGCCGAATGGCGTTCAATCCATGAGCGCGGATCTGCCGGGTCTTGTGGAGACCTCCATGAATATGGGAACAGCAGAGCTCAAGAAGGATGAACTGAGGCTGAATGAATCGATCCGCAGTTCCGTTACTTCGGCGAAAGAGCAGATGGCGAGAAAGGTGGAAATGCTCATCAGGCGGCTCGGCGGGACGGTAGAATTCTCCGGCGATTATCCGGCATGGCCGTACGCGAAGGACTCGAAGCTGCGTGAGATCTGCGTAGAGCTCTTTGAGAAGCAGTATGGCAGGAAGCCGGAGGTTACAGTGATTCACGCAGGGCTGGAGTGCGGGATTCTCTCCGACAAGATTCCGGGGCTCGATTGCATTTCGCTCGGCCCGGATCTTCTGGATATCCACACGCCGCAGGAGCGCATGTCGATCGCATCCGTCGCCAGAACCTGGGAATATCTGAAGGCAATCCTGGCATACAAGTAAAAGAAAGGGACTGCCGCAAGCAGTCCCTTTCCAGATTTTAAAGATAACGTATCTTCCCTTCTTCAATCCCCCTGATCCCGAGGCCTGGCTCGTCGGAGACGGTGATCAGCTTCTCGTCGAAGACGGCACCGCCGAGGATGGGATCCTCGCTGCACAGCACCGGACCGTCCAGGTCGATCTTCGTGATAATCTTTTTCGCACAGGCGAGATGGACGGCTGCGTTTACGCTGATCTTCGCTTCAAGCATACAGCCGATCATACACTCGACGCCGTATACTTCCGCTGCGGAGGCAATCTTCAGGGCGTTGTAAAGTCCGCCGCATTTCATCAGCTTGATGTTGACGAGGTCAGCGGCTCCCATCTGCATGATCTTCAGTGCATCGGCAGGAGAGAAGACGCTTTCGTCTGCGAGCACCGGCACGTAGGAGTGCTCGGTCACGTATTTTAATCCATCGAAATCATGGGCGATGACCGGCTGCTCGACAAACTCGATGTCCAGCCCGCGTTCCTGCATACCGTTGAGGATGCGGACGGCTTCTTTCGGCGTCCAGCCCTGGTTGGCGTCGATGCGAATGCAGGTCTTTGCCGGGATCGCCTGCCGGATCGCCAGGAGACGCGCGATATCTTTTTCCGGTTCTTTTCCAACCTTTACCTTCAGACAATCATAGCCGCGTGCAATCGCGTTCTGTGCATCGCGCACCATCTCGTCCGGATCGTTGACGCTGATCGTGATATCGGTGACGATCGATTTGCGCGCGCCGCCCATCAGCTTGTACACGGGAATGCGGTAGAGCTGGCCGTACAGATCCCAGAGCGCCATATCGACGGCGGCTTTTGCACTGGTGTTCTTGAGAATACAGCCTTGCAGGGCAATCATCAGATCCTCGAAGTCGTCGACATCGCGGCCGATCAGGGTCTTTTTTATGTGGTCGTTGACAGCGCCGATGATTGCACCTGTTGTGTCTCCGGTGATGACGCCGGTCGGCGGCGCCTCGCCGTAGCCTACCGCGCCTGTGTCCGTGTGAATCTCAACGACGACATCCTCGACGCTGTTTACAGAGCGCAGGGCTGTCTTGAATGGCACCCGCAGCGGGACGGAAATCATTCCAAGACGGATATCTGTGATTTTCATATACGCACCTCCTGATAAAATGTATTTTTTGTATTCTTTTTCGTTCCCTAAAAATGTTGCATCAATTAAGAAACTATGTTACTATTGTAAACGTAAATAAGAATTTTGTAAAGAAAATTGGTGAAAATGGAAGGGAGGAATGAAAGATTTGATTACAAATGGTTTTACTTACATTGCAGTTCTGATTTTTATCGCCGCAATGCTGGTGTGGCTGCAGAAGTATACGAAGTCGAAATTCTTCGAGTTTGCGCCGCCGATCGTGCTGCTGTACCTGATTACGATGATCTTCTGCACGCTGAAAGTGTGGGATATGGAGTCGACTGCGGCGACCTACAGCGCGCTGAAGAATAATATCCTGTATGCAATGATCTTCCTGATGCTGCTGCGCTGCGACATCCGGAAGATCCTGAAGCTGGGACCGAAGATGCTGGGTGGATTCTTTTCTGCATCCGTGTCGATCGGCATTGCGTTCATCGTTACGTTTATCGTGATGCGCGGACCGCTTGGCTCGGAGGCATGGAAAGCGCTCGGCGCACTCTGCGGCAGCTGGATGGGCGGCTCGGGCAACATGATCGCCGTGCAGGCGGCGGTCAACATCGGTGAGGCCGACATGGCCTATGCGCTGGTGGTCGACTCAATCGACTATTCGATCTGGGTTATGTTCCTGCTCTGGGCGATCAACCTTGCACCGAAGTTTAACAAGTGGGTGAAAGCTGATACCTCTACGCTGGACGAGGTCTCCAGACGTCTCGAGGAAGAGGCAAAGGGCAATGACGCTCCGATCACGTTTGTAAACATTATTTTCCTGCTGGGTCTTTCGCTGGTCATCTCCGCGTTCGGACAGGATATCGGAAACGCGATCAACGGGGTGGCTCCGTTCCTTGACAAGGCGACCTGGACGGTGCTTCTGATCACGCTTGCGGGTCTGATCGGAGCGGTCACGCCGGTCGGCAAGATGGCAGGCACCACAGAGCTCTCTAATGTGATGCTGTATTCGGTTGTGGCGCTGCTGGCGTCCCGCGCGAGTTTCCTGGAGCTCTCCGACGCCCCAATCTGGATCCTGGCAGGCTTCATGATCCTGGCGATCCACGGCATTATCCTTGTGATTCTGGCTAAGCTCTTTAAGCTGGATATGTTCACCTGCGGCGTTGCCTCTCTTGCAAATATCGGAGGCTCTGCGTCCGCACCGATCCTCGCTGGCGCCTACAGCGGAGCGCTTGTCCCTGTCGGCGTGCTGATGGCCCTGATGGGCTATGTGATCGGCACCGGGGGAGGTATTCTGGTGGCGAATATCATGTCGATGTTCGCATAGAGATTGAAATGCGGATCTTTGCAGAGCTTTCAGGCGGGATCACGCGAAAATCATATTGATGTCTGCGTAGCGATTCAGATACGGAAACGACACCGATTTTCATCAAAATTCGAAACAGAGCCTTTGCGGAATGGATGAAACTCTGCAAAGGCTCATTGTTTATGGCGTTTTTGTCAAAATTGAAAATCGAATTTGAAGGTGGAATGGAAACGGGCGTTCCTCCGACCAGAAAAGATTTATTCCGCCCGGAAAAAGCAAAGCTGAATCTCACCGCTGATTCGGATTTCCAGCGTGCAGAGCCGGTGCGAGGAAGGGCGATTATCCGGACTCTTTGTGCTTTCAGGCTGCAGGGCAGTCTGTCTGCTCAGCTCTTTTTCGTGCTTGTCCGGACCTTCCGGGAGTGCGGCTGGCCGGACAGGCGGAAGATCCAGAGGGATTCGGACATCGGTGTAGACTGCGTGGCTGTTTGAGCGTATGAGGGCTTCTTCCCGGCGCGTCCGTTCGTCGAGTGGGAAGCGTGGATTGGGGACATAGGCACGAGTATCGCCAGACCAGCTTCCGGCTTGTCTGCCGTCGATCAGGATTTCCACGGAGCAGCCATGCCAGCTCTTCATGTGCAGCCAAAGCGCGCGGGTGTCCTCGGACAGTTCGCAATCCCGGTAAAGGAGGACGCCAGCGGCCGGAGTGGTTTTTGAAGCAGCTGGCGTGTGTCCGGCGAACGCTCCGGAGGACAGTCCGTCTTTTGGAGCGGCTGCGTTATGCTTCTGGAGCAGCTGTGCGGATTGGACGCATTTTGGAGTAACCGCCGTATAGCCGAAGTGCCCTTCTGTGAGCACGATATTTTCGTAGTCGTCGTAATGATCGGCTTTGTGGCGTCCTTCATTCAGCTTTCTGTGTCTGGTGCGTTCGCCGGGAATCCAGAGGGCGGCCCGCAGTGGCAGATCCTGGCTGGAACGGCCTGCAAAGATCTGGTATTCTCCTTCTTCAACCATCAGAGTTTCGCTGATGACATCGTAGAAGCGCAATTCTTCTACGGGAATCAGGAGCTCTACCTGTCTTGTCTCGCCGGGCAGGACATTTTTGATACGCCGGAAGCCGAGCAGCTGACGAAGCGGCTTCCGGACGCGGGAGAGCGGAGCCTTTCCGTACACCTGCGCCACCTCGTCGCTCGCCGTGTCGCCGGTGTTGGTCAGGTCGAAGGACACGCGGATATGGTTTTCAGTGGTCCGGATAACGTCAGAGCGGCCGGAGGAATCCGCATCGCATTCCGAAGCCTCTGCCGGTCGACAGGGAGAGTTTTCTTTGCAGGCAACGGCGGTTCCGGACAGTTTGGAGAAATCTGCAGGGTGGCTGTCACGATCAGAAACGTCTTTCGGAAAGCTGACAGAAGCGCCGTACTCGGCCGGAGTACCCGTGAGCTCTACACTGAGGTTGGAATACGCGAAATCCGTGTAGGTCAGACCGTGGCCGAACGGGTACAGGACTTCGCCCTGAAAATATCGGTAGGTGCGCCCGCCCTTGATGATATCATAATCATCGATGTCGGGGAGCTGCTCGTCAGACCGGTACCAGCTCATGTTCAGCCGTCCGGCGGGAGCTGCTTTCCCGAAAAGGACGTCAGACATGGCCGCGCCCATATCCTGACTGCCGGTGGCGCTCCAGACGATCGCCGGAACGTGCTCCTGCGCCCAGCAGATCGAGTAGGGATAGTTGGAAAACAAAGCCAGGATCACGTTCGGGTTGGCTTCGTATACACGCTTCATCAGCGCTTCCTGCGCCGGGGGAAGCGCGATCGTGGAGCGGTCGACTTCTTCCTTGGCGTTGATGACCGGATTGCAGCCGAGCGCGAGAATGACGGTATCGCAGCTTTGCGCGAGCGCGCACGCCTGCTCTTTGCCGGAGCTTACGGTTTCCATGAGAAATTCGGCGGCTGTCCCGCCTGGCTGCGAGATCAGTGCACCGTCGCCGTTCACACAGACTGGCGCGTCCATGCGGGTCGTCAGGGTGATTCGGCCGTTCCCAGCGTCGTGCAGATGTATGAGCTCCGTCACGAGCCAGTCGAACGGGCTGTCGGAATCTGCCTTCACCGGGAAGCTGGTCTGCTTCGGTGCATCCTCTGCAGGCGGCGCAGTGGGAAGAGCAAGATTCCAGTATTTGCCGCTGCGCTCGCAACGAAGCAGGAAGCTTCCCTCACCCCAGTCCTGCAGAATAAAAATATCCGGGTGCTCGGTGAGCAGGAGAGAGCCATCGTCGGAGACGGTAACGCCCATGCCTCTGTCGCCAGATCCACCGGCGATCCTATCGGTTTCATTGGGGACAGCGAGACCTATGCTGTTGCCATCAGGAACGGCAGTGATTGGATTATCATCATTGGAGACGGCGAGACCTATGCCGTTGCCATTAGAAACGGCAATGATCGGATTATCATCATTGGGGACGGCGAGACCTATGCTGTCTCTCTCGGGGACAGTGGTATCTGTGTTGCTACTGCCGAAGACAGCATTGTCCTCTTTGGTACTGCAATCGGTCAGATGAGAGCCGGAATACCGGAAGATCACGCGGTCATAGCCGTCGCAGTACAGTAGTTTGTTCCCGGAGCCGACGCTTGTATCTGCAGTTCCGATCCCATGTTCCGCAGGTTTATCCGGAATTTCGCCGCTACAGGAGGCGAACGATACGCCGGCAATTCCGAGCCCGCGCTCCAGACCCTCGCGCAGCGTCGTGCGGTAGGGCGGCATTCCGCCGTACCAGTCCGGATCCCAGGTGTCCGCGAGCGGGCCGATCAGCGCGATCGAACCGACGGATTCCTTCTGGAGCGGGAGCGTGTGGTTTTCGTTTTTAAGCAGGACGATGGATTCCTGCGCGACCTTGCGGCTGAGCGCGCGGTGGCTCGGGCTGTCGATGTCCGCCTCCGTCACATTGTCATAGGGGTTTTCCTGATCAAAGAGGCCGAGGCGCAGCCGCGTGCGGAACACATTGCGGAGCGCGCCGTCGATCTCAGCGCGGGTGAGAAGCCCCAGTTCATAGGC